>CAMDCI010000001.1 GCA_945889715.1 Bifidobacterium breve
ATGCAAGCAATCGGTTTTGGAGTTGCTGATGTCGCAGCGATGATTCAACGTATGGTCGCGGCCGGATCAACATTGGTGTCCCAATCATCGCCGCCATGGATTCAAAATTGGGCCACTTTGACCGATCCATTTGGCACCCAAGTTGACCTGATGCAAGATGAAAATATTCCGATTGGTGAATCGCGTTTGCGTCATCTGCGCATCACGGTGACCGACATCGACGCGTCGTTGTCGTGGTATCACGGGATGGGATTTTTAGACGTTGCCGAACACGTGCTTGATGATGGCGACTTTGTGGGGTTGAAGGCTGCAGATGGTTCGGCGGCTGTCGGTCGAGTGCTGAGAATGACGTTGCCTGATGAAGCAGCAGAATTGGTATTGACGCAGTGGACTAATCCGGCTTCACACGGTCAACACCCCGCTGACGCGAACCATGCTGGTTTGTTTAGAACTGCAGTTGGGGTTGATGACACTGTCGCGTCATACGAACGTTTCTTAGACGACGGTTGGAAGTTTGAACGCGAGCCACGACAAGTAGAACTAGAAGGAACAGCGGTCCCCGACATGTGGATCTGTTTCTTGAATGACCCAGACGGAGTGCCGTTTGAATTCGTGCAACGACCCCGTTCGGCTTTTCGCCCTGAAAGGGTCTAGAGACAAGAACTGGTCAGTGGGGGAATAGGGAGTTTGTTGCCCAACCATCGACGGTGACTTTGCGTGACGCGAACTTCCAGTCTCCGTTGAGCGATACGTACGAGTCGACATAACGACCCCAATGATCGAGTCCAATATCGGTGACGACGAAGAAGTACAGGCGGCCATTGGCGTGTGTTTCATCGATCAGGTCAATTTGATGAGTGGTTGTTGAGTGCCGTACATGGGTGAGCGCGCTGGCGGCCCCCGTTGCCTCTTTGGTGCCGGTAAAGATTGTCATGACTTCCTCGAGACCTCGGTAGACCCGCCCGTCGCCGATGTCCATGGTGGCGTCGGGGCTGAAGAGTTCGCGGACCTGGGCGAACCGACCAGTGTCGCCATTGGCGTTGTACCGGGCGACAAGGTCGCGAATTGATTCTCGGGCAATGACCTGCCACATCTCCATAAGACTCCCTTCAACGTGTCCAGTCGACCTCAAACTAAGTCCCTATCTTTGGTACCCAATGACTAGGACCTTGGTCACCGTACACGGGCAAGATCTATCTTTGGGCGCTTTCATGCCGTACAATCTGACGGAGCGTCAGATTTGCTGTTGACGCCTGACCTAAGGGGACACGATGACGCTTCTTGAATCTCGGCCAGTACTTGATGACGTGACATACGGACTATCTGACGCCGATCAGCACTACTACGAAGCCGAAGACGCCGTGACCCGTCATTTGCCCAAAGCGCATAAGACCGCAGTTCGTTGGGTCGAAGTTGATGGTCGTAGAACATTGCTGGTCAACGACCGTTTGTTGACCCTCATTCCGAACCCCACCTACGACCCTGTAGGCGTTCCAGGATCGCTCGAAGTGTATTTCCGTGCCCAGAACCATGACGGCAAAGAAATCCGCGACATTATTGAGATGGGCCCGATTCCGCCGGCTGCTCGTTCGCGTGAGGCGCGTGTTGCCAAGCTCATCGAACAGGGCGTCGATCTTGCTTGGGTGTTGCCAAGCCTCGGACTTGGTCTTGAAGAAATGCTCGCCAAAGATGTCGAAGCCTTGTACGCAGTTTTCCATAGCTACAACGAGTGGCTCGACGAAGACTGGGGCTACAACCGCGATAGCCGAATTTTGACTGGTCCATTGATGTCATTGATCGACCCCGTGCGCGCTGAAGCAGAACTTGAATTGGCGATCTCGAAGGGTGCACGTTTTGTGACCTTCCGACCGGCACCAGTGCAGGCCCCTGATCGTTTCCGTTCGCTTGCTGATCCGATGTACGACCGCTTCTGGAATATTGCTGCCGATGCCGGAGTAGCAATTGCGTTCCACGGTGCCGATTCTGGTTATGGCATTTACCTCGAACGCTGGGGCGAAAGCCTGAAGTACACCGGAATGAAAATGTCAACGTTGACCGAAGTAATGGGCGTGCATATTGAGCGTCCCGTATTCGACTTGGTTGCGTCGTTGATTTGTCACGGCCTTTTTGATCGCGTTCCTAAACTGCAGATCGCCACGGTTGAACTTGGTGCTGGTTGGGTTCCCGATCTGTTGAAGCGCCTCAAGCGCTCGTACGGTAAGACACCGCAGTTGTACAAGCGTGATCCATTAGAAACCTTCTGTTCGAATGTTTCTGTTGCTCCATTTTACGAAGACGACATCACGATCTTGCGGGACCTCATTGGTGCTGATCGAATTCTGTTGGGTAGCGATTGGCCGCACCCCGAAGGACTTGCTGCGCCACGCGATTGGGTCGGTGACTTTGCAGGTCTCACCGCTGACGAACGTCGTCTGGCATTGCGCGACAACCTCCGCAAGATCTCAGGTTTGCCCCTCTAATCCTGTGTTTCTGGTGTCGTTTTAGTTGGCTATACCAAATAAAACGACACCAGAATCACGAGTGGATGGGACTGAAAGTTGCGGCGCAGGTGCTGACGACTCGGTGATTGTCGCCGACATCAATCAAGTTCATTCGTGTGCCGATTCGCCCATCGGATCCAGAGAATGCTTCGCCTTGTGTAACAAAAGGTCCAACTTTCCCGCGGTTCACGAACATGACGTACCAATCAATGATCTGCAATGACGAGGAACTCAAAGCTTGCGCGAGCTCTGTAGATGCAGTCTCAAGCACGATGTGTTGAGGGCCAATGTGTAACGCGGCATCAGGAGACGCCATCTCATCGGTGAGTAGCGGAAGTTGCCAGACCCCATGCGAGATCCGCTCTGCGCCGAATACTCGGTGTAATGGCGGCAGGTCTGGTGAATCAACAACGTCGAGTGGCGGGTTATCAATTTTCTGATAACCCTCCGGCACGTCTCCGAGTGAAAGTCCGACTCCAGTAGAAATTGCGATCACTCTTTCGGGATTGTCGGCATCAACGATGAGAGCGCGACTAAATCCGAGCCGTCGACCAGTGTGTACGTTGTCGGGCAGAATCATCAATCTTTTGACGTCACGGGCGGGGTCAAGAATCTGCATTGATGCAATCAACGGATTCGGAACCACGACGTTGTCATTGAATCCACCGCACTCAGGGGAGGCGACGCACAGAGGGGCGGCCATGATCCCGCCAGATGCATTACGCATATCGTGGCGCAACTTCATGAAGTGTCCTTCGGCGACATTGTTGTCTAGCGAGCCCCATTCACGGCCGAGGTAGCGATATGTCAGCAATGACGTCCATTTGTCTTCGAACACCTTCCAATAGTTATCGGGTGCAGTAGCGCGGACATCGCTCGGTTTGTTCGCCGCTGGCTCACTCGTCATACCTAAGAGTTAGCAGATAAGAGGGCGCCATGTGGCAATCTTGGTCATGGATGAGAAGCAATTGACACGACTAGCCGGGTTACTAGTTCCAGACACGACTGCAGTTCTCACGATGGAACTGCAAAATGGCGTCGTGGGCACAGGGGCTCTCATGGCGGCATTGGTTGAAGAGGTCGAAAGAGTTGGCGTTCGCCCGACTGCGGGACGACTCTGTTCGGCTGCTCGAGACCGCGGAATTCAAGTCGTTCATTGTGTGGCCGAAAATCGCGCCGACGGACGTGGTGCGACCGACAACTGCAAAGTCTTCGCCATGAACAATCGGCTGCGTCGTGAGACCGGTTCAACACCGATCGACCGAGGTACGGATGGAGCCAAGCTCGTCGCAGAATTAGGCCCTGATGATCGTGACATCGTTGTGGCCCGTATCCACGGACTCACTCCATTTACGCAGACGTCACTTGATCAGATTTTGCGAAACATGTCGATTCGTACACTTGTGGTAACGGGGGTTTCGGTGAATTTGGGAATTTTTGGAACTGTGATGAGTGCTGTTGACTTGGGTTACAACGTCGTTATTGTTCGCGATGGTGTGTGTGGGGTTCCTCGCGAATACGCCGAAGCAGTTTTAGAAAACTCGCTATCTCTACTCGCGACTATTGCTACGGCCGATGATGTCATCGCGGCATGGATTTGATTTAAAAATATCTATAACAACTGATCGCGCATTTTGGCGTAACGATCAATAAATGCCGGAACTCCCGATGGGTCTTCCCATCCCTCGCGACCCGAACCAACGATGACGCGTTCAATGCCAAGATCGCGATACATCAACAACGTGTCAAGAGTTGGATCACCAAATGCAACCATCGAAATAGGGATGTCATCACGTCCCGCATCGGCAGATAGTTGACGGAATTTATTCACTCGTTTGGTGACATCGCCCAGGGTGACATCGAGTGGCATCCAGCCATCGGCCCACGCAATGGTGTGTTGTGAACCGAGTTTTCCACCAGCGCCAAACCAAATAGGCGGGTGAGGATTCTGCATTGGTTTTGGACGTGACCATACTTTGTCAAAATTGAAGTACTCGCCGTGAAATTCGGACTCATCGTCAACCCAAAGTGATCGCAGCGCACCGACGCATTCGGCAAGCGCGCGATAACGCATTGACCACTTCACCGAACTGTGGTTGGCAAGTTCTTCTTGGTTCCAGCCGACGCCGACGCCAAATTGCAAACGACCGTTGCTGAGCACATCCAGAGTGGCGGCAGTCTTGGCAAGCGCCAAAACGTCGTGTTCAAGAGGAAGGGCAACGCCAAGACCGAGGAGCAGATGTGTGGTGTGTTCGCCAATTTGAGTGAGGCTGATGAAGGGGTCCATCATCGTCGTGTATTGCCAGGGCATGTCTCCGCCGGTGGGATAGGGCGTTGCTCGCGAGACTGGGATGTGGCTGTGCTCACCAATCCAAATGGATTCAAAACCGTTCTCTTCAAGGAGTGGTCCAAGAATGCGAGGGGCGATGTCGGCTGGGGTATTCATTGTCGTGTAGCCGAGTTTCATGTCCTAACACTTCCTGAGTGAATCCTCATGACCATCCCTGAAACGGTACTCTCAAGAGGTGCGTTTTCTTTACCAATACCCCGATGCCACTGGGCGAGATGGCGACATGATGGCGGCCGGGCGAGTCACCGAGGTGGCCAAAGCGGTCGAAGCGCACGGTTTGCACGGATTGGCCTTCACCGAGCATCCAGCACCTGGTTCGCGTTGGTTAGACGCTGGGGGACACCAAACCCTCGATCCATTCGTGGCTCTTGGGCATGCCGCAGCAGTAACCGAACGCATTCGACTGGTCACCTACTTGACTGTTATGGCCTACCGCAATCCGTTTTTGCTGGGAAAGTCCGCGGCGACTGTTGATTTGCTGTCGAACGGTCGTTTCACGCTCGGAGTCGGCGCCGGTTATCAAAAGGGTGAGTTCAAAGCTCTCGGCGTTGATTTTGAACGCCGCAATGACCTCTTTGATGAGTCGCTCGAGGTTTTGCCGAAGTATTGGTCTGGTGAGCCGGTGTCGTTCATCGGAGACGGATACGAGGCGCGTGAGATCATTTGTCGACCGGCGCCCCTTCAGCAGCCAATTCCGATTTGGATCGGCGGAAATTCGCAGTTAACAAAGCGCCGTGTCGCTGCATCGGCGCAGGGTTGGATGCCGATGTTGAGTGCGGAAATAGTTTCGAACACGACTCGCACACCGAATATCGGCGATATCAAGAAGCTTGGTGAACAAATTTCTGAAGTGAAGCAATTGGCTGGCGTTCGCGCTGCGTCTCTTGAATTTTTGACCACGTATCCCGATCACACCATTGGATCAAAGACCGACAATATTGAATTCCACCGCGAGCAAATTGAATTGCTTCGACTCGCGGGAATCACTTGGCTTGGTATCCCCGGTTCTTCGACAACAGAGACTCAAACGCTCGAAGTGATTGAGTGTGTCGGCAAGAATTACGGCTGATTGTTGTTGCGGCTCATGTCGTAAGGTGAAGCTATGAGTTCGTCAACTTTCCCCGCTTTTGTTTTCACCAACGATCCCGACAACAGTCACCGATCGGTTGAACAGGTTTCACTCGATCAGATTGCGCCCGACGGTGTGTTGATTGAAGTCGAATGGTCGAGTGTCAATTTCAAGGACGGACTTGCATCGACGACGAGTGGCAAGATCTCGCGGTTGAAGCCGATGATTCCGGGGATTGATATTGCGGGAACGGTCGTTGATGCCGCAGGTAGCGATTTCGTCGCTGGTCAAAAAGTGATTGCCCATGGCTACGACATCGGAGTCGCGCGTCACGGTGGCTATGCCCAGTTCGTACGTGTTCCAGCCGAATGGATCATGAAGCTTCCCGATGGCCTCACTACTCGCGAAGCGATGGTGGTAGGTACGGGCGGGTTCACATCGGCTTTGTCGATTGTTGCTCTTGAAAAATGGGGACTTACGTCTTCTGCTGGACCCGTTTTGGTCACGGGAGCGACCGGCGGTGTCGGAAGTATGGCAGTTTCGATGTTGTCTGGTCGGGGATACGAAGTTGTTGCAAGTAGTGGCAAGGCGTCAGCGAATGAATTTTTGCTTGGCCTTGGTGCTTCGCGAGTGATTGACCGTGCTGAACTTTCGGTCGATGACCCGAGACCTTTGCAGACCACCACTTACGCGGCCGCGGTTGATTGTGTCGGAGGAAATACCCTTGCGAATGTTCTCAAGCGTTTGAATTACGGTTCGGCCGTGGCCGCGAGTGGATTGACCGGCGGAACAACAATTCCCACCACAGTGATGCCGTTTATTCTTCGTGGAGTCGCTTTGCTAGGAATTGACTCGGTTCAGACCCCCATGGATGTTCGTCGAAGCGTGTGGGGCCGAATTGCCTCCGATTTGAAGCCAGCGGGCCTTGAAAGTATCGGTCATTCCATCGGATTGAACGACCTTGATCGTGTTTTGACGGCAATCCTTGCGGGAGAAGTTTCGGGCCGCTATGTCGTTTCGCCAACTATGTGACGTGGCTTACCTAATTCGATCTATTTGTGACTAATCTCCAAGTAACGCATGTCTACAGTCTCGCAATCTCCTTCGTCGTCAATCGTCGTCCAGGGTTCTCACCTAATGGCTGGTTTGCTTGGGCATCGTGACAGTCATTTGCGGCTCATCGAATTAGCTTTTTCTGATAGCGAAATTATTGTTCGCGGTAACGAGATATCGATTCTGGGCGAATCCTCCGGGATGTTGTCCCGACTTTTTGAAGAATTGGTTCTGTTGTTGCGTCGAGGCGAAATCGTTGACGATGCGGTCGTCAAACGTTGCATTTCGATGGTTCGTGCTGATGAAAAGCCAAGTTCGGTATTGACCGATGAAATTCTTCGTGGCGCTAAAGGTCGCACGATCCGCCCAAAAACCGCCGGACAAAAGCGCTACATCGACGCCATCAGAAATAACGTCATCACCTTTGGGGTCGGACCTGCTGGTACGGGCAAGAGTTGGCTGGCGGTTGCGATGGCTGTTCATGCTTTGCAAACCAAATCTGTGCAGCGCATTATCTTGACTCGCCCCGCTGTCGAAGCCGGCGAGCGTTTGGGTTTCTTGCCAGGTGATCTCATGGCCAAGATTGATCCATATCTTCGACCCTTGTATGACGCGATGTACGACATGATTGACACTGAGGGTGTGCAGAAGTTACATGAACGTCAAGCTCTCGAGGTTGCACCGCTGGCCTTTATGAGGGGTCGAACCCTGAATAACAGTTTCATTATTTTGGATGAAGCCCAGAACACCACGCCTGAGCAGATGAAGATGTTCTTGACCCGTATTGGTTTTGGATCAAAAGTCGTGGTCACTGGTGATGCCACTCAAGTTGATGTTCCCGACGGTCGGAGCGGTCTCAAAGGGCTGCAACGCTTGCTCGGAGATATCGAAGGGCTCGAATTCGTTCATTTAGACACATCTGACGTCGTTCGGCACCGTATTGTTGGAGACATAGTTGCCGCCTATGAAAAAGACACTCAAGCCAAAGACGCTGTACGACAGAAATCTCAGGTGAAGAATTCCCATGATTGAGGGTCCTCCTAGATTTCGTAAAAAGGTGAAGGTCGGTGGTGACACTGAAGCCGAAGTGTTCTGTGCTGATGAACAAATTGAAGTTGAAGTAGATCTTGTTCGATGGCAAAAACTTGCAATTGCCGTTCTCTCCGACCAGGGAGTACGAGGCGGAACTGAATTGAGTCTGTTTTTTGTTTCAAAACATGACATGACAGAACTGAACACCGAACACATGGGCCAACCAGGACCGACGGATGTCTTGGCATTCCCCATTGATGGCGGCGAAGTACTTGAAATGATTAATGGTCCGACCGGTGCAACTCGGGGTCCCGATCGTCCTCCTCCCGATCGGGGAGATTTGCCTTTGTTATTGGGCGACATTGTGATTTGTCCGGAAGTGGCGGTTGGTCAGGCTGCGACTCATGCTGGAAGTGCCGACGATGAATTTGCTTTGTTAGTTGTGCACGGAATTCTGCATATTTTGGGATGGGATCACGACACCCCCGAAAAGACCCTTGACATGCAGTCGCGTGAACGCCAATTGCTGCAGGCGCACCATTGGCATGGTGACGTGCCACTGAATTTCAAACAGAGTCAAGACGAGGACGAATGATGTTGTCGATGGTTGCCGCATTTGGAGGACTCGACTGGGCTTTGCTCGGCGTCATCATTCTTCTGCTTTTCTTCTTGATTTTTCTGTCGTTGGCAGAAATGGGACTGTCCCGTATGACGAAACCCAAGGCTGCTGCGATGGCCGAAGGTGGCGTAAAACAAGGTCGAGCGTTACAGCAGTTGGTCGGCGAGCCTGAAAAGTGGGTGAATCCCTTGCTCTTGTCGGTGAATGTCTGCCAGACAGTTCAAGCCACGTTGACTGGCGTGGTGGCATCCCGCGCATTTGGTCCACTTGGTGTGGCCGTTGGTGTTTTGTTGAACGTCATCGTATTTTTTGTACTCGCTGAGGCAGTGCCGAAAACCTACGCCCTGCTCTATCCAGAGCGGGCCGCCTTAACGACTGCCCGTGGAACGAAACTTCTGGTTTCGTTTCCTCCTTTGAAGATGGTCTCCGGTTGGCTCATTTCTTTGACCAATGTGATTGTCAAAGGAAAGGGTCTTGAACAAGGACCATTCGTGAGTGAACAAGAACTTCTCGGAATCGTTGAAGCAGCAATGAATGACGATGTCATCGAGGAAGAAGAACGCGATCTCATTGAATCAATCATTGAATTCGGAGACACCGTTGCCCGTGAAGTGATGGTTCCCTTACCTGACATGGTGACGATTCCTCAGACCTTCACTTTGACCGAGGCCATTGACGTCGCAATCGAGCATGGTTATTCGCGTTTGCCGATTCTCAACGATGATGACGATGTTGTGGGCATCACATTTATTAAAGACCTCATTCGTCAAGAGCGAAATGGTCACGGCTCAGAAATTGTCACTTCCCATATGCGTGGGGTGATCGTTATTCCAGAAAATAAGCCGGTCAATCGACTGATGCGCGAAATGCAAGAACAGAAGTTCCACTTGGCTGTCGTTGCCGACGAATACGGAAGTATCGCTGGTTTGATCACCCTCGAAGACTGCTTAGAAGAACTAGTAGGCGAAATTGTCGATGAGTACGACAAGCATGAGGAAGACATCGAACATCTGTCGGATGGACAGTACCTAGTTGATGGGTCAACGAGTGTCTCAGATGTCAATGACCAACTTGATATAAAGATTCCCGATGAAGAATGGGACAGCGTCGGAGGTTTTGTTTTCGGAACTCTTGAACATGTTCCCGTGATCGGTGAATCCATTGATTTTGATGGATGGCGATTCACTGTTGTGGCAGTACACGGTCGAAGGATTCGAACAGTTCGAATTGCATTGATCAGTGGTACCGAAACCGAAACTGTGTAGTCAGATTCACGAAATTTGACTGAAGGCTTTGGGGAGGTTCGGATACCGTCCGGTGTTCCCTCCGCCATCTACTGAAACAAAAGATGCGCTCATGTACGACGACTCATCTGATGCCAAGAACGACGCAACTGACGCAATTTCATTAGGCTGCGCAAATCTGCCTAATGTTGCATTTTCTTTGAATTCTTCAATAATGACTGGCACCGAAAACATGCCGCTTGTTGCATTTGTTTCGACAAGCCCTGGAGCAATCGTATTGACGCGTACTCCCCGTGATCCGAGCTCCATTGCCGCTACTTGAGTGAGCATTGATACACCAGCTTTGGCAGCACAATAGGCGGACATTCCTTGTGAAGGTTGAATAGCGTTCAGTGAAGCGATGTTGATGATTGAACCTCCATCGCTGATGACTGCTCCACCATGTTTGAGCGTCAAAAAGACGCCAGTCAAACACAAATCAATGATGCGTTTCCATTCAGTAAGTGGAAGTTCGGTGATGAGACCGTAGGTGCCGGCGCCAGCATTGGCGACGACAATGTCGATGTGCTCAAAGGTTCTTATTCCATAGGCGGCAAGATTGGCGACGTCCTCTTCTTGCGTCACATCGCACAAACAGGTCGCAACACGATCTCCAAATTCCGACCGCAAATTGTCTAAACCCTCTTGACTGATATCGCCGGCTACTACTTGCGCTCCATCAGCGATAAATCGCTCGGCTATTGCTCGGCCGATTCCTGAAGCGGCACCAGTGATTAAGGCAACTTTTCCGTTTAGATTTCCCATAGACGAAATGTACAGCGTGATTTGGAGTCACTCATTAGTGGATAGATATTGTCTGATTTCGCTTCGACGAATTTTTCCGATAGCGGTCTGGGGAATTGAATCAATGATGTGGATGCTTTTAGGTACGCAATAGTTTGGGAGGGTTCGGAGAACCAAGTCCTTTACTTGCTCGAGGGAAACATCAGTCCGAGTCGTGACGAGAACCACGCGTTCGCCCCATTCGGGGTCGGGTATTCCGATGATAGCGAACTGATCAGATGCAAATAATGAGGCGATCGCTGCCTCCACAGCCTCGGGCCAAACCTTCTCAGATCCAGTAACAATGACATCGCCGCGACGTCCCTGAACGCTGAGTATTCCTTCGTCAGATAACGAACCGATATCTCCTGTATGCAGCCATCCGTCAGAATCAATAGAGCTTGATCCGTCTCGGTAACAACGCATGTTCATCGGAGAACGCACCAAGATTTCGTCTTCATCAGATATCTGTATTTCAACGCCATTCAAAGGACGACCCTCATAGACAATTCCCGATCCGGTTTCGGACAAGCCATATGTGGCGATCACATTGCGAGGACGTTGTGGCGGAGGCTTGGATCCGCCGAGAAGAATTGCGCGAAATTTTCGTGGATCAATTCTTTGCAGTGCAGTGGGAACTAGTGAAATCAATGTGCACGTATGCGAATGATGTTCGACTTGGTCTGGATCAAATCGTGAAGCAACCGTGAGTTGAGTCCCCATTAACAACGATCGTGTGACAACGCTGAGTCCTCCAACATGTGCCAGGGGAAGACATGAATACCAATGATCATCGAATGTGACATCGAGGGCTAATGAACTCGCTTTGGCCGACGCGAGAACCGATTCTTGAGTAAGTACCACACCTTTTGGAGTTCCGGTTGATCCGCTGGTTGCAACAACGATGGCGTCACCACTTTCTACTGGCTGTCCACCCTCAAGAATGACACGACCGTCAGATGAGACGATGTGAGTTGGCTTGAGCTGGGCGATGAGTTGCTTCTTTGCTGCAACTGGTAGGCGTTGGTCAATCGGTAACACGGCATCGCCTTGATCCCATGCTTTTGAAAGTTCATCAACAAAACGTTGGCTCGGTTCAAGATCAAGTGCAACAAGCGATTGCATATCGTTGAACCTAGTGCAAGCGAGTAGCGTTCATTAAGTGAAGAAATGGATCCTTGGTGCGCGGCCCCGAACTTTGCCTGCCGCAGTAGTGCCGGTGGTTGTCGGCGCAGCGATTTGTAACGGGTTGGGTGGTGCTCACTGGTCGCGGGCCGGATTGGCAATGGTTGTGAGTGTGCTCCTGCAAGTGGGTGTCAATTACGCCAATGATTACAGCGATGGCGTTCGAGGGACCGACGAGGTCAGAGTTGGGCCAATGCGGCTTGTCGCTTCTGGAATGGCTTCTCCGCAGTCTGTGAAGAACGCCGCATTTATTGCTTTCGGAGCTGCCGCCGGGGTCGGACTCGTGTTGGCGCTGATGACTTCGTTGTGGGTAATTCCAGTCGGTGTGGCGGCGCTGCTTGCTGGTTGGTTTTATACCGGCGGGAAGAATCCTTATGGGTACATCGGTTTAGGTGAAGTTTTTGTCTTTGTCTTTTTCGGATTAGTTGCCACGGTTGGGACAACATACGTTGTTCTCGAAAGAATTCCGGCGATGGCCTGGTTGCAAGGGGTAGCAGTCGGAAGTTTGGCCTGTGCTCTTTTGGTTGTGAATAATTTGCGTGATATTCCGACCGATCAAGTGGTGGGAAAGAAAACTTTGGCCGTGCGCCTTGGAGATCAGCGAACTCGCGTTCTGTTTCAAACTTTAGTGGTGTTCGGAATTATGTGTGGGGTCTCCGTCGCCTTTGCAAACTCTTGGTCATTGATTCTGTTGCTATGTTTTATTCCGGCAATGAAGCCAATTAATCTTGTGAAAAGAGGAGTCAAAGGTCGAGGGCTCATTGCAGTTTTGTCCGCAACTGGTCAGGTGCAAATAGTTTTTGGCTTACTATCACTGTTCGCTTTTGTGTTGGGAAGGTAGTTGTTACCCGTGACTTCTTTACCACCGCCAGAAATGCCCCGATTCGATAACGGTGGTCAGAATTCATTGAATCCCATGAAGGATCGTAAGGCTGTTGCTGCCTTGGTGTTCGGAATCCTCGGACTTTTGGTTCCAATTCTCGGTGTGGCCGCTCTAGGTTTTGGCTACACATCTCGCAAAAGTATCAAGGCGTCACAAGGTCTTTTGGTGGGCGGGGGCATGGCCAAGGCTGGGATGATCCTCGGCGCAATTGAGATTGCTTTAATGATTTTGTTTGTATCTCTAGGCGGGTCGTCCTAGAAATGATGCGATGACTGATTGGCAATGTTCAGGTTGTTCGAGATGCAGAGAGTGCCCAGCGTTTTCAATGACGACTAGTTCTGCGCTCATACCAATGCGACTCTTCATCTCGTGACCGATCTGAAGAAACTTTTGGTCCCTCTCTCCGACTATAAGCAGCACTGGCATTTTGAGTTCAGGTAGTCGGTCCCACAATGATTGTTGGGCTCCAGTTCCACATAAACGCAAACTTGATGCAAGACCATCTGAACTGTTACGCAGACGATCCTGAATATCTGCTGGCGTTGAAGTCAAGCCTGCGAACAATGGGCCGCTCAACCATTTCTCAACGAATGTAGCCACGCCGATTTCCGCTATTTCTCGTGCCAGCTTTTCATCGGACTGAACTCTGGTTAGCCGCTCGTTTGGGGACTGTAAACCGGGGGAGGAGCTCACGAGGACGAGACGTCGAATATTTTCGGGCCGAAGTAAAGCGATGTGAAGGGCTAGTCGCGCACCCATTGAATAGCCAATGTAATCACCAAATCCACATTGCTCAACAACCATCTGAGCTGTTGTTGTGAGATCGGCCGCCACGGTTGATGAACCGCCATGGCCTGGAGCGTCAACACGAATGATCGATTGTTGTGGGTCAATAAAATCGATGTAGCGGTTCCAGGAACGTGAAGTTTGGGTGAAGCCATGCAGCAATACCTGACTGGTCGTCAAACGATCGCCCGATTGTTCGACGAAAAGAGAACCTGCAACGTTGGTCCAACCTCGTGAAGAAGAATTATTCATGAAGCCGATCGTTCGGCGGTTCGTCGTAACACTCGTTCAAATGTCTCGGAATCTTGTGCGCCAGGTATTGACCACTGTCCATTGATCACATAAGTGGGAACTCCAGTGATGCCATGAGAGATAGCTGTTGCCAATTCTTCAGCAACTTCACCTTTTCCAGCATCGCTCGCGAAGAACGAGCGTAGGTATTCAGCGAACTCAAGGTCGTCTGAATCGTGAGGAATCGTGCCCAATCCGATGGAGATGAGTGCTTCAGTGTCACCGACGTTTACGCCGTCGGTGAAATAGGCGTTCAACAAGGCTTCTTTAAGGCTTGATTGCACGTGAAAATCATGGTTGACGCCGGTCCACCACATCAATCGATGGGCAAGGATCGTGTTTGATCGTTGTCCGATATCCATGCGAAATTCGATGCCGTCTTCTGCGGCGGTTTCTGTGAGTTGCGCGATTATTTTGTCGGCACGTTCGGTGCCACCAAACTTTTTCGCATAGACCTCACGGACAGGTGCCGATGAGTTGGCGGGTGCGGTCGGATCAAGTTGATAGGCGCGGTAGATGATCTCGATGGGCTGAGATATGGCATCTGGGCCAGTCGTCACCTTTTCAAGGGCTGCCTCAAAGCGGCGCTTTCCGATGAAGCACCACGGACACACCACGTCGGACCAGATTTCGATTCGCATGTTCGTACCTTAGATGGTCATGAGCCAGATTTGCTCGTAGCGTAGGCACCGTGGACAGCGATCTTTTAGGTGAGCGCTTGGCTGGTCGGCCTTCTGAAGATGTTCAAGCGACCTTTTGCGCTGTCCTCGTCGATGAATGGGTGAAGCAGGGCGTACGGCATGCTGTGATCGCTCCAGGCTCACGATCGACGCCTCTTGCTTTAGCTCTCATTAACCGATCCGAAATGCATATTGAAGTGTTCCACGATGAACGCTCGGCGGCGTTTGCTGCCCTAGGTATTGGTCTAGCGACTCAACAGCCAGCCATTTCGCTCTGTACGTCTGGAACCGCTGCCGCGCACTTCTACGCGGCCATCATTGAGGCAGATTCGTCTCATGTGCCGATGTTAGTCATCACCGCCGATCGACCTCCTGAATTAAAAGATGTCGGTGCGCCTCAAACAATCGATCAAACGAAAATGTATGGCGACACGGTTCGTTGGTTTCATGATCCAGGAGTTGCCGATGTTGCGGCTAGTTATTCGTGGCGATCACTAGCGCGACAAAGTATCGCCTATTGCCTCGGAGTTTGTCCAGGACCCGTTCATCTCAACCTCCCATTTCGCGAACCACTCGTTGGCACAGCTGCAGATCTGCCGATTTCAACTTTGAGTCGTCATCAGATGACTGGCAATCTTGAATTGAGTCAGGCAAATTACGAAAGCGTTGCATCAACCTTGAACACACAGCATGGTTTGATCATTGCTGGACGAGGGTGTGGAAACGATATTGAAATTTCACGATTGGCAAGTTTGCTGAATTGGCCAGTACTCGCCGATTCTCGGTCGGGATGCCAAGGAATACCGGAAGCAGTTACATATTTTGATTCTGTTCTTCGTTGCGAATCGTTTATTTCAGAGAATCAACCCACAGTCGTTTTGCGTCTGGGTGAGTCGCCGAGTTCTAAGGTTCTGAGCCAATTCGTCACCAAGTCAAGGGCTACCCAAGTACATGTCAGTGCTTTTGCATCTACTGCTGATGCTGATCATCGGGTTTCTCTGCATATTTCGAATGACCCGACAATATTTTGTCGTGAAGTGCAGAAGTATGTGAAGCAAAATAGTGATTCAGGTTTTCTAGTCAAATGGTTGAGTGCTAATCGGGCAGCCGGAAGAACTATCGAGAAATATTTTGGCGATTCAGATTCGAACCTTCTTGCTCCGCGTGTAGCCCAATTGGTGGCCCAGAGCCTGAGAGAAGAGAACAACCTTGTTGTCTCTTCGTCAATGCCGGTGCGTGATTTAGAATGGTTCGGAGGGGATTGTTCGCGTTTCCACGTGTTCTCGAATCGCGGTGCCAATGGAATTGACGGAGTCGTGGCTACGGCTATTGGAGTCGCAGTCGCTACTCAGCAAAAAACCGCAGTGTTGATTGGTGATATTGCACTGTTACACGACTCATCTAGTTTGACCGACCTCTATCGGCGAGACGTTGATTTGAAGATTGTTGTGACCGACAATGATGGTGGCGGAATCTTTCATTATTTGCCTCAGGCGAAGTCGGTCAATGCTGAAGCATTTGAGATGTTGTTTGGCACGCCGCACGGAACAGATATTTTGCAGTTGGCCAAGGCTCACCATCTATCTACGTACGATTGTCGATCGGCCTCTGAACTTAAGAATGCGCTCTCTTCACCTGGAGCTTGCGTGATCAGAGTGCGAACCGATCGCGACAACGAAGTCTTGACGCATCAAGAAGTCAATGACTTGGTCGCTACTGCAATAGGCGGTCACTGAGAAAATCTCAGGGGCGCACAATTGCCGAGAGCATGGCTTGAAACTTTGCCTGAGTCTCAGCTAACTCGGCGTCGGGATCTGAAGCCGCAACGATTCCCCCTCCGGCGATCAGTCGAGCAGTCTTTCGATCTTCTGATAACTCGGCGCATCGAATGGCAACTGCCATCGTTCCGTTGCCATGCGCATCGACCCAGCCAATTGCTCCGCCATAATTTTTACGATCAAAGCCTTCGAGCTGGTCAATAATTTCTAGGGCCTCTGCTCTGGGATGACCGCCAAGAGCCGGAGTCGGGCACAACATCCGCGCAAGTTCGAGTAACGGGGGATGATCATCCGATAAATGGCCTTCAATCAAGGTGCCGAGATGTTGAACATTGGCAACTTGAATGACTGAAGGCTCAGGTTCCCAATCCAAATACGAACAGTACGGCAGCAACATGTCATGAATGACGTCAATGACAACTCGGTGTTCAACCTGATCTTTCATACTTGAAATGAGTTTGCGGGCGAGTTCGTTGTCGGAGATTGGATCACCAGTACGTGGAGTGGTTCCAGCCAACGGGTGCGAGCGAATGGTTTGTCCTGATACTTCAATCAACAACTCGGGTGAAGCGCCAATAAATCCGTTCATTGAATATCGGTAGCTATTACCAAACGTTGATCTCAACCTCTGTAAAACCGCATGAACATCGATCGATTGTTCGGCCTCTACGAGTATTTCGCGAGCGATAACGGCTTTTGTAATTCTTCCGTCACGCACCGCATCACGGGCACTCGCAACTGCTTGAAGGTAATTCTCAATTGGGGTAAGGGGGCGAACGGTAAATGTATTTGTCGTCGCTACCGGAGGTTGAGAAATTTCCAGGTTGACCGATGCATCGTCAATCGTTGTTAGCCAACAATTGCCTTTTTCATCTTTGCCAACAACTTGTTTTGGAATAAAGAAATCTCCAGCAGAAGAAGTGTCAAAAGGAAGAACGCCCATCGCAATCGGTGCAACATCTAAATCGGTGTGATTGTGATGTTGAATTGCTGACAGGGTCTCTTGTACTTCTGAGAATGCAACACGTGTAGCAATTCCACGCCCGGCGTAACCGACGCCACTTCGTACGAAAAGATAGCCGTCGCTTCCGGCGACATCATTCAGATCAACTGATGAATCGAATTCAATGGTTGTGGCAATCACGGATCATTGATCCCTTGTGCCAAGCATCAGTTGCGTGATGCCGCCAGATAGTTGATGATGAGTGGCATCGGAAAATCCCGCTTCTTGTAATACCCGGAGCATTTCGTCACGGGGTGGAAGGTAGGCCACACTTTTCGGCAAATATCGGTAAGCCGCAGGATCGGACAGCCAGCCACCGATCTTGGGAACTATTTTTCCAAAGTAAATTCCGTTGCCGAAACGAATGAGACGGTTATGCGGTATCCCGACGTCAAGTAACGCGATCCTGCCTCCAGGTCGTACGACACGACCCAATTCGTTGAAAAAGGCCGAGAGGTCAACCAGGTTCCGCAGGGCAAACCCGCACGTGGCGCCATCAACGCTGTGATCGCCGATGGGAAGATTTAAAATATCGGCCTGCGATCGCGGTGAGCCCGAGCGATCGGCGGCCAGCATCCCAAATGACAGGTCCATGGACAAGGGGCGAATACCCACCCGACGAAGATCGATACACAGGTCGCCGGTCCCGCTTGCGAGGTCGAGAACAGTGCTGCCAAGGGGAAGGTTGAGAAGTCGAACTGCTTTGCGACGCCAACGAGTGTCAAGGCGGAAGGTCATGATGCGGTTCACTAGGTCGTAGCGCGGCGCGATTGTGTCAAACATTTCCTGAATCGCACGGACCTTTTCTTGTCCTTGTGGAAGGGTCTCAGTGTCCCAAGAAGGAACCGATGGGCCTTCGCTGGGGTCTGGGGGAGCGGTGTTCACACGCTTAGGCTAAACGGCTTTTCGGCTCGATGGGGATTTCGGAGTCGCCGACTTTGGTCACGATCGGGCAAGATGGGTCCAGGGTTCATCGCAGACTGTCGAGCACCCGTTCAGATGAACCGATGTATGGGGGTAGGACATGATTGATTTCACTTTGGCGCCAGAGCATGAAGCCATTCGCACGAAGGTGCGGGACTTTGTTGAGAATCACATCAAACCGGCGGTTGAGCCATTTGGTCACCGTGACGAGATGGATCCCGAAAAGCATCGACAGTATGTTGGCGAACTCATTCGTCTGCGTAAGTTGGCGGTCAAAGAAGGTCTGTGGTTGCCACATATGCCTAAAGAGTGGGGCGGTATGGGTCTTGGTCATGTGGCTTTAGCAATGGTTCAGGCCGAAGCCGCAAAGACCCGAGTGGGTCCGTGGGTGTTCAACTGTCAAGCTCCTGATGAAGGCAACATGCACACATTGGTGCATTGGGCAACGCCCGAACAAAAAGAAAAGTATCTCAAGCCATTGTGCGACGGTGTTTCGTCGTCATGCTTCGCCATGACCGAGCCCGAAGTTGCTGGATCAGATCCCACCTTGATTCGTACTCACGCAATTAAAGATGGTGATGAATGGATTATTAACGGGCACAAGTGGTTTATTTCTGGTGCCAACAGCGCCAAGTTCGCGATTTTGATTGCACGAACTGAAATGGATGTGCCTGAAGGTTCACGCGGTGCCAACACCGCGTTCATCATTGATCTTCCTCAACTCGGTTGGAACAATGTGCGTGAAATTGAAACAATGCATGGACCAGGTGGTCACAGCGAGATCGTGATTGAAGACCTACGAGTTCATGACTCGCAAATTTTGGGTGGTCGTGGAAACGGACACCGCCTCGGTCAATACCGACTCGGACCGGCCCGTTTGGCGCACTGTATGCGCTGGATTGCTCAAGCAGAAACCGCTCTCGACATGATGGTTGATCGCTCATTGAAGCGTTACTCCCATGGATCATTCTTGGCGGAAAAGCAAGGTATCCAATGGATGATCGCTGATTCGGCAATGGAGATCTACCAATGCAAGCTGATGATTTTGCACGCGGCTTACAAGATCGATCGTGGAGATGACTTCCGTACTGAAGTTTCGATGGCCAAGCATTTCGTGGCGAATAGCTTGAACCGCATCATTGACCGTGCAATTCAGGTGCACGGTGCTCTGGGTTATTCAACCGATACGCCGTTGGCCAACATGATGCAGCATGCCCGTTGGGCACGTTTCGCCGATGGAGCAGACGAAATTCACCAGATGCGAATCGCTGAAAACACCATCAAAGCTTTCACTGACCACGGCACGACGCGTACGGCGACTGGCGACTTGCCGCTCTGATACCTAGTGATCAGTTGCTGGATTCGCAATTGACGCTGGATTCGCAATTGATTTAGCCCAGCGATAGTCGGCTTTGCCAGATGGCGAACGGACGATGTGATCGACATATACGAAATCTTTCGGGAGTTTGTATCGGGCGATATGTTTGGCGGCTTCTTCAGTCAGATCTTGGTTTGTTGTTGGCGCACCAACGCGTAGCTGCACGATTGCCACAACTTCATTACCCCAACGTTCACTTGGTCGTCCGGTGACGACGCAATCCAACACTGCGGGGTGGGCTTTCACCGCCATTTCAACTTCTTCAGCAAAGATCTTTTCGCCACCCGAATTAATCGTCACCGAGTCACGTCCACGCAGGTCAACAAGTCCATCCGACGTCAGCACTGCTCGGTCTCCGGGAACGACGTAGCGAACTCCATTGATGACTGGGTAAGTCTTCGAAGTTTTCTCGGCGTCACCAAAATAGCCGAGAGCTAACCGACCGCTCTTAGCCAACCAACCTGCTTCGGGATGTCCAGATTCGGTGTGGCCTGGTTCAAGTACCTCAGACAGATCTTCGGAAAGAACATGGTTATTCGGGGACAGCGGAAAGGTTCCAGTTGATGCCCCGCCAACGGCCGACATGTGCGTGAGTTGTCCACCAGCTTCTGAAGAACCCAAACCATCGATGATCATGAGATGGGGCGCGAGTTGAAGCAATTCATTTTTGTAGTGGGCCGAGAGGGCTGCGCCACCAGAAATGACGACCGTCAAACTCGAGATGTCGTATGTGCGAGCCTTGAGTTGATCAATCAGGGGTCGGGCAAAGGCATCGCCGACGATTAAGAGAAAATCAATCTTTTCCTGCTCAACCATTGACCAAATGTCATGGGCATCCAAGCGTTCAGGAATCGACGGTACGAAGACGGTGCCGCCAGCGTTCCAACTACCGAACGCCACCCAATGTCCTGCACCGTGCATAAACGGAGGAGCGACGAGCGCCAAACGCCCCTTAGTTTCGGCTACAAAATCTTCAATCGTCTGCGCAAGGCGTGAGCCGCCGAAGCACTCCACTAGTGCGTCGCCTTGGCGCCACATGACACCTTTAGGCATACCGGTGGTTCCGCCGGTGTACAAGATGTACAGATCATCTGGACTCGCTGGTGATGGCTCATCATCGCGCGAACTTTCGAGAGCGTCCTCGTACCAAATCGCGCCAGGCAACAGTGCGTTGTTCGACTCGTCTTGAACCTGCAGCAAAAGAGTCAATTGCGGTGCGTCGGCAAGTACGGATTCGAGAGTAGGTGCAAATATTGAATGGAAAACAATAACTGAAGCGGCTGAATCGTGGAGCAGATAGGTCAATTCTTCGGCGACATATCGATAGTTCACATTGAAGGGGGCTACGCGCCCCTTGAAGGCCCCGAGCATGCATTCAAGGTATTCATTCCCGTTGTGTAGATAAATGGCGAGATGATCTTGGCCACTTTCTTGTTGAGCGAGTTGACTTCGTTCGGTATGACATCCATAGCCGCGATCGTTGAGAAAATTCGCCAGTCGACGAGTTCTTTCAGTGACTTCTTGCCAGGTTAAACGTCGGTCCCGGAAGACTAAGCAATCTTCATCAGGTCTCGATTTGGCGATGGCTTCGTGGATTTCTCCCACAGTGAATTGCTGCACCGCCAAAACTTAGGGTGTATGCCAGTCCGATTACGAGTCAAGGTGGAGCCTTTAGGTCGCTATCGTCTATGAAGTGAATCGAGATCAATCGCCGGTTACTGGCAAGTCACCACATGGAGTTGTTTTTGGGGTCTTTATCCCTCAGGGCTGGAAATTGGAATTGGCATCAATTTCTGAACCAGTTGATAAATGGAACAAGACCGTCGAGATAGCAGTTCTCGCTGACGAGTTGGGGTTCGATTCACTGTGGGTGTACGACCACTTCCACAATGTGCCGCGACCGGCTCACGAAACAGTTTTTGAATGTTGGTCAACTATCGCAGCGATCAGTCAGCGAACCTCACGAATTCGTTTAGGACAAATGGTTGGTTGCAATAGTTACCGCAATCCTGGATTGCTCGCCAAGATCACTTCGACGATCGATGTGATTTCTGGCGGCCGTTTGGAATGGGGTATCGGCGCTGGATGGTATGAAAATGAATACCGGGCCTATGGGTATGAGTTCCCAAAACCTAAGGATCGCATTGGCATGTTGCGGGAAAGCGTTGAAATCGTTCGCAGCATGTGGACCGAGTCAGAAACGACCTATAAGGGCAAGCACTACGAGGTCTTCCGGGCGAATTGCGATCCTAAGCCGTTACAGAAACCCACCCCACCAATTTGGATTGGCGGCGGCGGCGAACAGTTGACTTTGCGAGTCGTTGCACAATTGGCCGACTGTTCGAACTTTGGTGGGACTCCAGAAGAATGGGCGCGCAAGCGGGAAACTTTGCTCGGTCATTGCCAGGTTGTCAAACGAGATCCCAATGAAATTCGCATGACATGGTCGCCAGAATTATTCATTCGCGAAACAGAGCGAGAGCTCATTGAGCAAGCGCCTCAGCGAATGTCCGACGAATCGTTCGAAGATTGGCGCCATGGAAATTTGGTCGGAACGCCTGATGAGGTCTCAGAAAAGATTGCGACATATCTGAAAATTGGTTGCAGCGGATTTATTCCATGGAGCGCTGACTACCCATCCACCGAATCAATTGAGTTATTTGCCAAAAAGGTAATGGCGAACTTCAAGTAAATTCCTGGAATCAGATATAGGAACGGAAAATAATTTCAGCAACGCACGACGGCTTGCTTGCGCCCTGGCATTCGAAGGTGAATTCCATTGTCATCTGAACTCCGTTGGCGATCTCTTCAACTTCGAGCAGTTTGACACCGAGACGAATCTTTGAGCCAACCGGAACGGGAGAAGGAAAACGGATTTTGTTGGCTCCGTAATTCACACCCATCGAGAAACCTTCAATGCGCACGACGGTGGGGTACAACATCGGTCCGAGGGACAGAGTCAAATAGCCGTGGGCAATGGGGCCGCCGAATGGTCCGCTCTTGGCACGTTCGACGTCAACGTGGATCCACTGGTGGTCTCCGGTCGCTTCGGCAAACTGATTGACGCGCTCTTGGCTGACGTCGAAATACTCGCTATATCCGAGGTGTTCGCCAATAGCTGCTTTGAGTCCATCGACTCCGGTAATCACTCGTGCGGTCATACCTTCACCCTAGTCAACAACGTTGATCGGCTACGAGTACCAGAGTCGTTGGTGTTCGCGACTCTGCGGATGTAGCAAAAGTCCGCAGAGAGCGGCTTCGAAGATAAAGCCGATGGTGTCGTTGCCGGTGATTTTGTCGATCGCGCTGAATCCTGGGTACGACCACAAAACCCAGATACGGAGTGCAAAGGGCGAAAAGGCGGCTACGAGTGCGAGCTTGTAGCCGATCTTGCGATCGTTAGCCATCAAGAAGCCACCCCCAATAAAAGACCCGACGACGAGAATTCCGATCAGGGTGCCGAAAGCGCCTTTGTCGACGCGGGCGTAACCAATCCAGTCGCGATTATCCATGAAACTAATCAGCGCGAAGAATCCGTTCAGATACAAAAGCCACGTGGCGATCTGCATGGTTTGTGGTTGCATACGGTCGAACCATTTGCGAGGGTTTAACTGCTGGTGCTGTCGGCGCTTATTCATGTGTCAAGAGTGCCACATATCAAAGGTTGGTTGCGATCTATGTCGGATAGTTGCCCAGATAGGGCGGTAGGGTACGCAGTGAATGCGCTCTGGATTTGTCACTTTGGTTGGTCGACCCAACGTCGGTAAGTCGACCTTGGTTAATGCGATTTGTGGCAAGAAGATTTCCATTGTTTCGGACAAGCCACAAACAACCCGCCGCCAAGTCCGCGGAATTTTGACTCGCCCCGATAGCCAAATCGTTTTTGTTGACACACCAGGTCTGCACAAGCCGGTGAGTGCCTTGGGCGAACGGGTGAATGCTGCAGCAATCGGAAGTATTAGTGACGTCGATGTTGCATGTTTGGTGCTCGACGCAACAATGCCATTTGGATCAGGAGATCAATGGGTTGCAGATCGTCTCGACCTCTCTAAGACCATCGTGATCGTTAATAAAACCGATGTCGCCAGCAAGAAGCAAGTGGTGAATCATCTCATCGCGTCATCTGGTCTTGACGCACTTGCATATTTTCCGATTTCAGCAAAGTCTGGTCACGGAGTCGCCGACCTAGTTGCGCACATTCTTGAGCGTATGCCTGAAGGCCCGATGTACTACCCAGATGATGTCGTCAGCGATCTTCCCGAAGCTGATTTCGTCGCAGAGTTGGTGCGCGAACAACTACTTGCTGCAACTCATGATGAATTGCCGTATTCAATTGCCACAGTTGTGACTGAATGGGAGTGGCCACGCATTCGCTGCGAGATCATTGTTGAGCGTGAAAGTCAAAAGGGAATGGTCATCGGCAAGGGTGGCGCAGTACTCAAGATGGTCGGCACTGCAGTTCGCCAGCAATTACCACCCGGCGTTTTCATTGAACTTCATGTCAAAGTTGATAAAGACTGGCAACGCAAACCTGATCGCGTTGAACGCCTCGGCTACTAATTCGCTGAGCCGTCAGCATGAAAAATTGCTGGGAAGAAGATTTGCGTAATCGTCGCAGGCAACGGTTGCGCCTGGTGTCGTTAAGTCTCCGCGACCACGTGGAACTGCCTGTGGCTCGTTGTTGCTAGTGAAACGAACCTGACCGACACCCGATTGCCGAGTCAAAGTTAAAACGATCTGAGCGATGGCTAGCCGTTGTTCACCACCTGGAAGATCGGTGATGAAGGTTCCGGGAAGAACTACCGTTGCGACACCCCGTTCGACGGTGACTTCTGCGGCAAATCCGATTGGCAAAGCGCTTCGCAAACCAGCGGCGGCGTCGCCTTCGGGCGGTCCCTCTGAAAGAGCAGCCAAAACCTGAGGAGCAGCCGCTGGACTGAGTAGCAGGCGATCAATCGGTACGACCTGAGTGCCGGCAACAAAAAACATGCTCACAATTTCTACTGGAATTGTTGATGAACTTGTTGATGTTGTCGTTTCAACTACCGGTGTTGTTGTAGTGCTGGCGGGCACTGTTGTCGGAGGTGAACTTGTGGTCGTGGCATTGAGTTCGTACGGAATCTTGTCGGCGTCAATCTGTTTAACGGATCCGTCACCAGGTATTGAACAACTTGTCACGATTATCCCTATTGCTGTAAGGGTTCCAGCGAGATTCAGCAAAGTTCGTTTCATGACTTCTCTCCCGGAAATTCAATAACGAATCGTGCTCCACCCGTAGTGGCATCTTCAACCCATGCCGAACCACCGTGAGCTCGCGCATGCTCGGCAACTAATGCCAACCCGAGTCCGGTACCGCCGGAGCGACCCCGACCTGCAGATCCACGGGCGAAACGTTCAAAGATACTTACGCGCTCGCTTTGCGCGACTCCTGGGCCCGAATCTTCGACAGAGACTCTGGTGCTCCCGTCGCGTTGATTTTCTATTTCAACCAACGAAACTCCGCCTCCGTGTAACCGCGCATTCTCTAAGAGGTTGGCCATAATTCTTTCAAAGCGGCGTTTGTCAATTTTAATAAAACTGTCGGAACCTTGGCTAACAATGACACGAATATCGTCAACCCCATAACGCGATGCAATCCGGCGGATAAACGGAACGATGTCAATTTCTTCTTGATTGATCTCAGAAATTCCCGCATCAAGTCGGGAAAGTTCTAGGAGGTCAAGAACCATTTGATCAAAACGTCGAATTTGTGAGACGACGACGTCGAGGGCTTGTTGAGTACGGTCGGACAAATCTGCGCGGCGCGCATCTAAAACTTCTACCGCTGCTGCTAGGGCAGTAATTGGTGATCGCAACTCGTGGCTGACATCAGACGCAAAACGAACTTCACGCTCAATGCGGGCTTGGACAGCGTCGGCCATGTCGTTAAATGACGACACGAGACGCGACAGGTCGGGATCATTTTCTTGTTCAAGGCGAGTGTCGAGTCCTCCTTCGGCGATTTCGCTGGCGGCTTCGCTGACTCGTTCTAACGGGCGCATGAGGCGACGACTCACCCAAAGTCCAACTAATGATGACAGTGAACCGACGACAACGATTCCGAGCAGGAGAGTTGAGCCGATAATTGTCAAAGTTCGTTCTTCGTCAGTTAATGGAAATGCTTCGAAATATTGCGCGTTAATTTCGTTAATTGAGACGCCAACAGCGATGAAAGGTTCGCCGTCGATCGAGAAACGCTGGCGTGAGGTAATTCCCTGCAGCGTCGAGGCGACTAATTCTGGTGGCAGCAGAATCTGAGTGTGAAGAATGTCTTGGGAAAAGTAGAGGTCTTCTGGTGACACATGCAAGATCGCGAATCCGTTCGATTCGGTGCGAACCCCAGAAATTAATTCAAAGGCTTCAGTTCGTCGAGTACGCAATTGGGTACGGATCAACTGAGCGTTATTGAAGGCCTGACGTTCAACAATCTCGTCACGCCGTTGAAGAAGGTAGGTCCGTGCCGTGAGATAACTCGCTCCTGAAAGCAGTAGAGCAGCAACAAGACCAGTCATCAAGAACAACAGAGTCACGCGGCTACGCAAACTCAGGTGACGGGCTCGGTCGGCTAAACGCACCCATGTATCTTGCCCGATTGGCGAGCCGATATGTGGGGCGAGATGTGACATGGCGGTGAGTCAATGAAACAGAAAAC
This sequence comes from Bifidobacterium breve, assembly GCA_945889715.1. Taxonomy (GTDB): domain Bacteria; phylum Actinomycetota; class Acidimicrobiia; order Acidimicrobiales; family Ilumatobacteraceae; genus Casp-actino8. The sequence goes on from CAMDCI010000001.1 coordinate 26,290, forward strand.
GCCCGACTCGGACAATATGTCAGCGAGTCGGGCGAAGAGTGGGTTCCGCTGGCCGGGGGAGATCAGGGGGAGGACGACCTCCACCGAACCAGCGTGAACAGTTATGAGTTTCTCGGGCGTATGTGATGGGACCGTGTGAATAGTGTGCGTTTTGTGTAACAAAGTGGAAAACTGGGCAAGACTGTCACCTAGTGAATTCTCTGCTGTTTATCGAAGATGACGATCAGATCCGCCTGGCCTTACGCCTTGTTCTTGAGGACGAGGGTTACGAGGTTCGAGAGGCCGCTGATGGGCGGTCGGGATTGGCCGCTTTTCATGCTCTTGAACCAGATCTTGTTCTGCTGGATATTCGGTTGCCGGACATGTCGGGCTTTGATGTATGTCGCGCCCTGCGGGCGATGTCGATTGTTCCCATTGTGATGGTCACAGCTCAAACTGACACGCAAGACATGGTGACTGGATTAGAAGCGGGTGCTGATGACTACGTCACTAAGCCTGTGGTTCCTAAAGAACTTGCGGCGCGGGTGCGGGCTCATTTACGGCGGGCTCAACTACAAAATCTTTCACCGGGAGAGTCTCAAAGTGAGATTCTGGGTGACATCGATTTGCGTCGTGGGCAAGGCTTGGTGTTCAAGAACGGCCAAGAAATTTCGCTGACAAAAACCGAGTTCAACTTGTTGTGTGAATTCGCTGATCATCCCAATGTCGTTCTGTCGCGAGATCAATTGCTTGAACGGGTGTGGGGTTACGACTATCTAGGAGATAGTCGGCTTGTAGATGCCCACGTTCGACGCTTACGAGTCAAAATTGAGGATCAGCCCGATGACCCGAAATTGATTCTGACCGTTCGTGGCATTGGCTACCGACTCATGCCGGTCAACTAGCGAGCAAATTTCAGCGGGTAATCAGACGCAGAAATTCTTCAACTTCGCCACGATCAATTGATTTTCGCATCGGTGGCATTGATTCTAAAATATCTCGTCGATAACCAGCGTTTCCGAGTCGTGGGTCGAATACAGCAACGACTCCGCGGTCGGTCGCATTTCTTATGAGTCGGCCAGTCGCTTGGGCAAGCAGTGTCGCGGCACGGGGAAGATCAATTTCGCGAAAAGCTCGATCGCCAATGGCATCGCGCCGTGCGCTCAGCAATGGATCGTCTGGCCGTGGGAATGGGATGCGGTCAAGGGTGACAAGCGACAAAGTGCGACCCGGGATATCGATGCCTTGAAAAAAGCCGGATGTCGCAAACAAGCACGACGTTTCATCTTCGGTGAATAGTTTGACAAGTTGAGTCTTTTGATATTCACGTTGCGACAAAATTGTGTTGGGCAATTTTTTGCGCATTGCCTCGACCGCTAAGTCGAGCGCGCGGTAACTGGTAAACAGTGCCAATGTTCGGCCACCTGCGGCCGAAATGAGATGAAACAGTTCATCGTGCATCAGTTTGGTGAATTCGGCAGAATTTGGATTTGGCAAGTGCTTGGCGCAGTAAAGAACTGCGTTTGACTGATAATCAAAAGGGCTTTCAACATTGCAGAGTTGTGTACGGGCAACAGGTAAGCCAATACGTTCCGCCATCTTGTTGGGCACTGTGGCGCTCGTCAAGATGGCAGTAGTTTTCTGCCAAACGCCGGCATCGAGAACTGGTCCGACATCGAGCGGGGCAATATCTAGTTTTGGCCGATCAACAGTGCCCGACACATACGGAACGTACGTATCGTCGGTTTTTAACGCGACGTCAATGGTGTCGGCGAGACGCGAGGCTAATGTTTGAGCGCGCAGCTTGCGCTGATTACTGTCGTCATCTTTAGTTTCTATGACTCGCAAGATGTCGAGAATGCGGGCCACGAGACGTCGCCCTTCGGCTAACACCGCGGTGATCTCTAACGGCAATGGAGCAGATATTCGTTGGTTATGCGTGGGTGACAGGACTTCATCAAGCATCATTCCGATATTGATGATGTCAGTGATCACTTTGGGATCGGCAATGATGCGTTTGACGACTCCGGCGAAAAAATTGAAATTACCAGCGTGCAAAGAAACGCCGACAGTGTCGCTCATGATGTCTTCTAATCCATGAGCTTCATCGATAATCAAAACTTCATGATCGGGCAACAGCTGTCCACCAGAGGCCACGTGAAGTCCGTACAAATGTGTGTTGACAACAACGATGTCGGCTTCACTTGCCTTGAAACGAGCGATCTCTGAGAAACAGGTTCCACCCACTGGGCATCGTCGAGCACCTGGGCATTCATCACTACCAACGCTGACCGCTTTCATGGCTCGTTCGGAGGGCGACCACGAGATATCGGCCATATCTCCACTTTTTGAAGTCTTAACCCAATCAGAAATGAGGTCAATTTCACGTCGAACCGAATGAGACATTTCATCGACTTCAAGCAAGGTAGGCGAATCGGCCTTGCGATTCTTCTTTTCTGATTCACCATTGATTTCGGCTAATCGTTGACGACAAACGTAATTACTTCGGCCTTTCAAAACAGCGAAAGTAATATCTCGATTGACGTACGAGCTGAGTTGTTCGACCAAAAACGGAAGGTCCTTCTGCGCCAATTGATCTTGCAATGCCTTGGTCGCAGTTGTGACAATCGTTTTCTTCCCGGCAACGATGACGGGAACCAAATAGGCGATGGTTTTGCCAGTTCCTGTGCCTGCTTGGACAATTAAATGCTTACCTTCAGATAAGGCTTCATCGACTGCGTGGGCCATTTCTTTCTGACCAGGTCGAGATTCTGATTGTGGCAGTGCAGAGGTGGCGATCTCTAAGGCATCGCTGACATTGATCTTTGAACGGGGCACTGACACAAGGTGCAACGGTACTGCAGGGTGGGGTGTCAGTTGGGTCTAGGAGCCAAGTATGCAGTTTCATGAGTTTTAAACTGCTGGGCCAATTGCAGGGCTAAATCAAGATCTTCGGCAGAAAACTCGGGCCAGGTGTTGTCGGTGAAATAACTAGGCGCCCCAACGGCTTGCCAGAGTAGAAAATTTGAAATTCGGGTTTCTCCAGAAGTCCGAACTAAAACGTCGACTTCAGGCATGTCACTTAAATACATCTGGTTTGACATATTCAGAACACTCGGTTCTTGACGAGCCGAAATGAGCCTTCGGGCGGCGTGGGCTATTTCGGTGCGACTCCCGTAATCAAATGCCACGGTCATCGTCATTCCGGTGTTACCAGCGGTGTCAGAAATCGCTTTACGGATAGCCCGTTGCACGTACCTGGGAGTTCTGGCAGTGGGGTCGTCAAACGGTCGACCAACCCACTGGACCTTGACGTTGAGTTCATTTAACTCGGTAATTCTTCCGAATAGTTTTTTGTGCAGTCCCAAAATGTGGCGTACCTCGCCCCGTGGCCTGATCCAGTTCTCTGTGGAGAATCCAAAAACCGTGAGGTAGTCGATATTGCGGGCAACGCTGGCGCGCACGACTGCGGCGAGGTTTTCCTCACCTGCGGTATGGCCAGCGGTGCGGGGTAAACCCCGACGTTGGGCCCATCTTCCATTTCCATCCATGATGCAGGCCACATGCACGGTTGTCACGGTACTCGTCACAGCTGCTGTTCAAGTGTCATTCATCCTTGGAATGTTGACAGGCATCCTTGGAATGTTGACAGGCATCCTTGGAATGTTGACAGGCATTCTTGGAATGTCAACAGGAATTGGGTTACTGGTGTGAATGACCCCTGTAGGAAGGTCGGTATCGGCAACAATGGACATCAATGAGGAAGCTTTTCAACCGCCGTACGCAGGTCGTCGAGACAGTTGTTGACAGTGATGACTCATTGCTGCATATTGCGATCGCTGGCGGTTCATTGGGCGAATGGGATCTCTTTAGGCCGCATTGGGAAGCCCGTATCCAAGAATTAACCGAATTGATGAGTCCGTTCGGCGTTCGTTTTCTTTCGTTATATCCGTATGGACCCGATATTGATGATCACAAAGTGCAAAATCTGACGTTTGATAGACAAACCATTGTCAATGGCATGGACGTCACCGTCCATTCATCAACAGACGGGCGTGAACGTATTTGCTCGGCGCTGCAGGAATTTTCGGTCACTGAAATAGTGACTGAGAAACTTCTTGATCAACGTTTATTTGGCGGCGCCGGTGATCCAGATTTAGTCGTGGTTTTAGGACCAGCGAATTGCCTGCCTCGCTCACTGGTGTGGGAATTGGCATATAGCGAAATCGTTTTTGTTGAACAGAGTTGGACAATGTTGTCTCTCGAAAAAATTCAATCAGCAATTCAAGAATATTTCTTGCGACACCGCCGCTTTGGTGGAGTCAATACGTGACATCACGTCTGTACCGCGACGTCGGAATCGTGCTCCGTACGTACAAGCTTGGTGAAGCAGATCGGATCATTGTTTTTCTGACGCAAGATCATGGCAAGGTTCGCGCAGTTGCTAAAGGCGTGCGTAAAACGCGATCAAAATTCGGCGGTCGGCTTGAACCTCTGTCTCACGTAGAAGTGCAATTGCATCGTGGCAAAGATCTTGACATTGTGAGTCAGGTTGAAAGTGTCGATACAACCTCTCCGGTTTTCGGCAACCTTGACTCAATGACTGAAGCCAGTTCAATTTTGGAAGCTGTTGACCAGTTGGTACCAGATCGCGAACCAGTGCCACAGATGTATCGCATGTTGGTGGGTGCCCGTCAAACTTTGTTGACCCGGCCATCACCACTCGTGGTGCCGGCCTTCTTGTGGAAGTTGTTGTCTTCTGAGGGGTTGAGGCCTCAATTGGACGGGTGCGTTTCTTGTGGCGAATCCTCGAATGTTGAGTTCGTGGCCTTCGACCTTGATCTTGGTGGAGTGGTGTGCCGCTCATGTCGCAGTGGCATGGCAATTTCTGCTCCTGCTCTTGCATTGATGCGTGACGTACTGGGTGGAAAGCTTGGTGAGTCTCTCGATCGGGCATATAACCCTGAAGGTCAACAATTGAATGATCCAGTCATCAACGAGGTGTCGCAGTTGGCGACTCGGGCATTTGAGCATCACATTGAGCGTCGACTGCGCTCGGTATCGATTTTCGAACGCCACTAGAAGTCGATGAGCGTCAGCGAAACCCGCAATTTGACGCTGATGTGCTGGTCATTGCCCGTAACCTTGAAGGTCTATGCCGGCTAAAGATCTTGATCAAATCGTCAACCTGTGCAAACGCCGTGGTTTCGTGTATCCCTCGGCCGAAATTTATGGCGGTTTTCGTTCAAGTTATGACTACGGCCCCTTGGGCTCGTTGATGTTGCGCAATGTTCGTGAATCATGGATTCGCACAATGGTGCAAAAGCGGGACGATGTGGTGCTGATCGATGCGGCCATTTTGGGCCCGCCGCAAGTCTTTGAAGCAAGTGGACACCTGGCAAATTTCAGTGATCCGCTTGTCGATTGCAAAACATGCAAGCAACGTTTTCGTGAAGACCACTTAGAAGATAAGTCGGTATGTCCAAACTGTGGAGCCAAAGACACTCTGACCGATGCTCGGGCGTTCAACTTAATGTTCAAAACGTTTGCTGGTCCAGTTGAAGGTTCAGGGGCCGAGGTGTATCTGCGTCCTGAGACGGCTCAAGGTATGTTCGTGAACTTTGCAAACGTGTTGCAAACTAGTCGTAAGAAGCCACCCTTCGGTATTGCTCAAGTAGGTAAAAGTTTCCGTAATGAAATCACACCAGGAAACTTCATTTTCCGAACTCGTGAATTTGAACAGATGGAATTGGAATTTTTTGTTCCACCGTCTGAAGGTCCGAAGTGGTACGAGTATTGGTGCAATGCTCGTTTGCAGTGGTACGTAGATTTGGGTATTCCGCTTGAAATGTTGCGTCTACGTCCACATGATGCCGATGAATTGAGTCACTATTCGACGGGAACTGCCGACGTTGAGTTTGCTTACCCGTGGGGCTGGGGAGAACTTGAAGGAATTGCTCAGCGCACCAACTTTGACCTTAATCAGCACGCCACACATTCTGGTCAAAAACTTGATTACTTTGATCAGTCAACAAACGAACGTTACGTGCCGTTCGTGATTGAACCTGCCGCTGGCGTGAACCGAGCCATGGCTGCTTTCTTGTTGGCAGCGTATGAAGAAGACGAGATTGGTGGCGAAGTCCGTACGGTTCTTCGTCTTCATCCACGTTTGGCTCCGTACAAGGTCGCGATTTTGCCGTTAAGCAAAAAAGACACCCTGACTCCTGTGGCCCGTGAGATCTTTGAGAATCTTGGCGAGCGTTATATGGTCGATTACGACGACACGCAATCAATTGGTAAGCGGTATCGCCGTCAAGACGAGATTGGTACGCCGCTGTGTATCACGGTCGACTTTGATTCACTCGAGGACGGCGCGGTCACAATTCGCGACCGCGACACTACCGAACAGGTGCGAGTACCGATTGCCGATCTTGAAAATCAAGTTCGTATCCGTCTCGGGTTCTGATTTACTTCGGTCACCGTCTACGGTTTGTACTACCGCAATATTTCATCTAACTATTTCATCTAACTATTTCATCAAACTAAAGGGGAATGACATGTCAAAAGTTGCCGTATGGGCCAAGATTCCAGCAGCTCCAGGTAAGCGGGACGATTTAGCCGCTGCACTCGCGAACGCGCTTGAAACAGCAAAAGCCGAAGCAGGAACCGTGTACTACATCTTGCACAACGATCCCAATGACGCTGATGCATTGTTTATGTACGAGATGTACGAATCTCAAGATGCGCTCAACGCGCATATGGGATCCGAAGCCTTCAAGGCTCTTGGGCCGGCGATTACTCCTTTCTTGGGTGGTCGTCCAGAATTGCATTTCGTCAATCCCATTGGCGGAAAGGGCGCCTGATTCTCTCGTGAGTCACGCTGCGACTTATCTCGATCGAATCCTGGTGCGCCATCGCGAGTTGGCGAACAAGGACGAGCGAGATGTTGATCAACTTGTTAAGCGTTGTCATACCATGACGCCAACCCGGGGCTTTCGCCATCGCTTAATGAATGATGCGTTGACAGGTATCAGTGTCATTAGTGAGATTAAGCGTCGTTCGCCATCTAAGGGTGATCTTGTTGAAGGATTAGATCCTGAGGTCATTGCTGTTGCCTATGAATCAGGTGGAGCGTCTTGTCTGTCGGTTCTGACTGATGAAGAGTTTTTCGGCGGCTCAATCTCTGACTTGCAGCGGGCTTCATCGGCTTGCGCACTGCCGGTATTACGTAAGGACTTCACCATTTCACGACACGATGTGTGTGACGCTCGATTAATGGGTGCTGACTGTGTCTTGTTGATCGCTGCGGCTCTGTCGCAAGCCGAGCTTCGAGAGTTTCACGCTCTCGCCACAGATGTGGGTCTTGATGTCCTGGTCGAAATCCATGATGAGCGAGAACTGGAATTTGCGGTTCAAGCAAAGGCCACTCTGATTGGCGTGAATCAACGAGATCTGGTGACATTTCAAGTTGATCATGCTCGAGCCTTGCGTATGGCAAATCTGATACCAGCGGGAGTGGCGAGGGTTGCAGAAAGTGGAGTGCGCAACGCCCAAGATGCGACTGAACTGCATGAGGCTGGATATCACGCAATCTTGGTGGGGGAAAGTCTTGTGACCGCCCCCGATCCTTCTGAGGCAGTTCGGTTATTGCGCAATGCCCGCCGCTAACAGTCAAATAACACATTAAGTATCCGCCGCCGTTTCGCTGTCGGGCGGTACGGTGTCTTCGTGTTCGTGAAAATTTGTGGCATCACGAATGAAGATGATGCGCTTCTCGCTGTCGCTATGGGAGCCGACGCCGTCGGTTTCGTATTCGCGCCGTCACCCCGTCAAGTGTCGGCTCAAGTTGTCTATGACATCACGCGACGTTTGCCTCCCGAAATCCTGACTGTCGGAGTTTTCAAGGACGATCTCCCTGATCGAATCTTTGACATTGTTTCTAAGTCGGGCGTGAAGGCAGTCCAATTGCACGGTCATGAGCCCCTGTCAACAGTCGCTGCATTGGCTGACAATGTGCGCTGGATTATTAAGGCCGTTGCGGCTGGTTCTCGAGAAGCTCGAATAGCGAACCAGTTTGGGACTGATTTGATTTTGGTTGACGCTCCCGAACCTGGTTCGGGCGCAGTGTTTGATTGGACTTTGACTGATCAGATTCCATCAGGAGTGCGGATGATCTTGGCAGGAGGATTGACTCCTGAGAATGTTGCCGATGCGGTGCGCTACGTGAACCCTTGGGGAGTAGACGTCTCTTCGGGGGTTGAATCAGCACCTGGTAAAAAGGATGCGATCAAACTTCGCCGTTTTATTGCAAACGCTCGGGCCGCCGCCCCGCCTGAAGATCCAACGTCGGGGACGACGGAGTTCCCGTACGACTGGGCCGACGAATAGTCGCACAAGTAACAGGACAAATTCGCTAAAGAACTAGGCAATTTGCTCGAGTGGGTGCGAACATAGGGAGTCGTTTGTGAGGAGTGAAGTGTCGATTTCAAATCAATCCATCATGTCTGAGCCATCCGAATCAGGTCGCTTTGGCGAATTCGGTGGCCGTTTTGTGCCCGAGACTTTGGTTCCAGCCTGTCAAGAATTAGAGGCCGCCTTTCGTGAGGCATGGGGCGACCCAATTTTTCGAGCAGAACTCGATCAATTGCTGAAAGAGTACGCAGGTCGTCCTTCGATGATCACCGAGTGTTATCAACTCGGAGCCAAATTAGGAATCCGTTTGGTGCTCAAGCGAGAAGATCTCAATCACACTGGTTCGCACAAGATTAATAATGTCCTTGGTCAAGTGCTTCTTGCCAAGCGAATGGGCAAGAAACACATTGTCGCCGAAACAGGAGCAGGCCAACATGGTGTTGCGTCGGCAACTGCTGCAGCCTTGATGGGCATGTCATGCAAGGTGTACATGGGCGCTGTTGACGTGGAGCGTCAAGCACTCAACGTGTTCCGCATGAAGCTTCTCGGTGCCGAAGTTGAAGCCGTGCACAGCGGTAGTCGTACGTTGAAAGACGCAGTGAATGAAGCCATGCGCGATTGGGTGGCTTCGGTTGAATCAACGCACTATTGCCTCGGCTCAGTCATGGGCCCACACCCGTATCCATGGATGGTTCGTGAATTCCATCGGGTGATCGGTAGTGAGGCCCGCGAGCAGTGCCTCGAGCGCTACGGAAGTGATCCTGATTTTGTCGTTGCTTGTGTTGGAGGAGGATCTAATGCGCTTGGAATCTTCTCAGGTTTTGTTGACACGAAGGCTCGGTTGATTGGTGTTGAACCCGCAGGGGGAGCAGCCGTTGGTCGTGGTCAGCCCGGAGTTGTACACGGCATGCGTAGTTACCTCATGCAAGATGAGTACGGCCAGGTGCAAGAGGCTCATTCAATTTCTGCTGGTCTTGATTATCCAGGAGTCGGCCCTGAGCATTCGTACTTGGCGTCGATCGGACGTGCTGAATATCCGACTGTTACTGATACCGAAGTGATCGAAGCATTTCAATTAATGGCGAAGACTGAAGGCATTATTCCGGCTTTGGAATGTGCTCATGCTTTGGCATGGATCTCTCGAGAAGCGCCCAAAATGCAAGGCAAGACTGTGTTGATGAATTTGTCTGGTCGTGGTGACAAAGATGTCGGTCAGATGATGGAAATACTCGGATGATTTCGACGTCACTGACGCCGTTAGAAGTGACCTTGCGTGCCAAGCGCGATGCTGGTCGCAAACTGCTCGTGCCGTACGTGACTGGCGGGTTAAAAGGTTGGACTGACGCGATTCGAGCGGCTGCTGCCAATGGGGCTGACGTCATCGAGATCGGTTTGCCGTTTTCCGACCCGGTGATGGATGGACCGATCATTCAGCAAGCGTCTCAACGTGCACTTGATGATGGTGCGACGCCGGTGTCGATTCTTGAAGGGGTTCGCACGCTCGACGTTGATGTGCCTCTCGTCGTGATGTGTTACTACAACACGGTTCATCACGCCGGCCATGAGCGTTTTGCTTCGCAGTTGTTTCAAGCCGGAATTGTTGGAGCAATCATTCCAGATCTTCCTCTTGAAGAGTCTGGACCATGGTGCGCAGCTGCTGACGCCGTTGGTTTGGCGACGATCATGTTGGCGGCTCCCACTGCTCCCGATGAGCGGCTGCCAAGGGTGTGTGCCCGAGCCCGAGGTTTTGTGTACTCAGTTGGACTTCTAGGAGTCACTGGCGAACGAACCGAACTGGCCGCGACTGCCAGTCAGTTGGCCAAGCGTCTGAAGAAGATCACCGATGTACCGGTCATCATCGGCGTCGGAGTGTCGAATAGTGCTCAAGCTGTCGAAGCGTGCAAGGTCGCTGATGGGATTGTGCAGGGCGCGTCGGTGGTACGTCGCCTGATGGAGGGTGGACCGGATGCGGTTGGCACCTATGTCGCCGAAGTACGCGCCGCCATTGACGCGACCACTGTGTGACTTCTGTCAAAATTCAATCAAATTAGTGTTAAATGGCTTTTTGTCCGGAGTTGTAGACCATAATTCTCCTAACCAACACAACAAGGAGAATTATGCGTAAGTTATTAGCCCCTCTAGCTCTTATCGGCCTTTTGGTTTCTTGTGGCGGAGACGACTCAGATGTCGCACCCGTGACTGAAGCTCCCATGGAGGCAGAAGCACCAGCTGAAGAAGCGACTGAAGAAGCAACTGACATCGTGGCCATCGCCAGCGGTAACGAAGATTTCTCAACACTCGTCGCAGCAGTCGCTGCGGCTGGTCTTGTCGAGACCCTTCAGGGCGAAGGTCCGTTCACTGTCTTCGCACCGACCAATGAAGCGTTCGCAGCATTGCCAGCCGGTCTTGTTGACAAGCTTTTGCTGCCAGAAAACAAGGATCTTCTCGTCAAGATCTTGACCTACCACGTAGTTTCGGGAGCGGTCATGGCCGCTGACGTCGCTGCTGGCGATGTGCCAACAGTCGAAGGTCAGAGCATCACCATTACGACCGACATGGGCGTCATGGTCAATGGAGCCAATGTCGTGACAACAGACATCGTGGCCAGCAATGGCGTTATTCACGTGATTGATGCCGTGCTCTTGCCACCAGACGTGGATCCCTCAGCACTCTGAGACCCACAGAATAAATAGTTGATAGTCGCTGAAGGCGGGCCCTCGGGTCCGCCTTCAGTTGTTCTTGGCGAGCACTCATGGCGTGCCACAATTGAGTTGATGGAACCATCGAGAACTTGCGAACTATGTGAAGCGGCGCGCTTCACCGAGTGGTATTACGAAGACGACCAATGCTGGGTTGCCGAGTGTGAAGCGTGTTGCGTCCCGATGATCGTGTGGAAGAAACATGATCCGAATCCAGATGCCGCCATCAAAGAACAATTGCATCAAAGGTTATTGAGTGTCGCGACGTCAGTGTTCGACTATGAGCCGTACATTGATGACAACATGCGAAATATCCCCGATCACTATCACGCTCATGCGCGAGGTCGGAGACTGGGGTTTGGTCAAACTCCAAAGCGACGTGAAGTTTGAGTCATTGACCTGCTGGTTTCAGCAAGGGCGCTTGATGGGACGACCGGACATGATCGACCTTTCTGTTGAGGAACAGAAACCATCAAATCACCGTGAGTGAGAATTACCGATAGGTCATTCGGACTATTCGCAACAATTATCACTCTGAGTGGTGGAATGACCACGAATTGGCGAAACCTAATCAACTGTGCTGGCGGCGCCGCCTTCTAAGGTGACGTCATGATTTCATTTCCGAAACCTGTTGACGTTTTGCCCCATCGAGCACCATTTTTGTTTGTCGACGAAATTACTTCGGTTGTGCCAGGAGTGTCAGCTTCTGGAACATGGCATCTCACCGGAGATGAATGGTTTTTCTCTGGACACTTTCCGGAGCGGCCAACGTTGCCTGGCGTGTTGATGTGTGAAGCCATTGCCCAAATGGGCGCAATCGCCGTTTTGGTTGGTGGACAGCATGCGGGAAAGATTCCGCTCTTTGGCGGTCTCGACGGAGCTCGTTTTCGTCGCCAAGTTCAGCCTGGAGACACCCTCGAACTGGTCGTGCAACTTGGGCGTATGTCTTCTCGTGCCGGAAAGGGAACTGGCAAGGCATTACTGAATGGTGAAACGGCATGCGAGTGCGAGTTGATGTTTGTTCTTGTTGACGCGTAGGCCTGTAAAGAAAAACAAGTAACGATGATCAGGCTGGTGCAAGAATGACTGATCCGTTGTGACCGCCAAAACCGAAGTTATTTGAAATTGTCGGACCAGGTTTCCATTCGCGGGCGACACCCATGACCAGGTCAATGTTGACGTCATCGTCAAGGGTGACGGTGCCCGCTGTGGCAGGAATTAACTTGTGTTGGAAGGACAACAACACCGACGCTGCTTCAAGGGCTCCAGCGGCTCCGAGGGCATGTCCAGTGACTCCCTTAATGCTTGTGACCGCGGGGCGATGTGGGAACACCGTCGCCATTGCCGCAGCTTCGGCAGCGTCATTAAGGGGCGTTGAAGTTCCGTGCGCATTGATGTACACGATGGCGTCGTGATTGAGTTCTGCTTCATCGAGTGCGAGTCTCATGCAGTTGATGGCTCCTCGGCCACCAGGTGAGGGTGCAGTGATGTGGTGAGCGTCGGCGTTGCTCGCAGAACCCAAAATTTCACCCAGAATGTTTGCTCCGCGAGCGACAGCATGATCCCACGCTTCCAGAATAAAAATTCCGGCACCTTCACCCATCACAAAACCATCGCGGTCTCGATCAAACGGTCGACTTTGTCCAGTTGATGAGAGTGCAGTCATGTTGTTGAAACCAGCAAGAGATGATGGTGTAGCAGCCGCTTCTGAACCACCACTCACAATTGCATCGCAACGTCCCATCGCAATGAGACGTGCTGCGTAACCCAAAGCATGCGTCGACGCGGCACATGCCGTGCAAATGGTTTCATTGGGGCCTTGGAGTCCGTACTTCATCGAAATCGCGGCACCAGAAGCGTTCGCCATCATCATCGGAACTAAGAACGGCGAGACGCGACGTTCACCTTTTTCAAGACGAATTTGCATTTGTTCTTCGAGAGTTCCGAGTCCACCGATACCAGTGCCAATAATGACGCCGAAACGAGTCGGATCAATCTTGAGGTCTCCGGCTTGAGCCATTGCTTCAGCGGCAGCGGCCACCGCAAATTGTTCAACGCGGTCAGCCCGACGAGCCTCTTTGGCGTTGTTGTTAAACCAAGGCAGTGGATCCCAGTCGGCAATGGTGATCCACTTGCCACTTGTAATTCCAGGTCCGAGAAGACCTGACCAGAAGTTCTCTTGTCCAATGCCGCATGGGGCAATGACGCCGAGACCGGTAATGGCAACTCGGCGTCCAATCATCAGGAGAGCTTTCCAACAATCAGGTTGTATGCCTGACCGACGGTCTTCACGCCTTCAATTTCGTCTTCGGGTACTTCAACGTTGAATTCTTCTTCGAGGGCCATGACCAACTCAACGAGGTCAAGACTGTCGGCATCGAGATCGTCACCAAACGATGCTTCAAGCGTGACCTTGTCGGCGTCAACGCTCAACACGTCAACGGCGCACTTACGAAAGCGGGCGAAAAGTTCTTCATTCATTGTGGTTCTCCTCTAACAGCCAATGTGGCAACGGTTCTTACTGTAAACGCTGGAGCGTTCAGATTGGGTATTTATCAAGTGAACTTCGGCTAGTGACCCATGCCCAGTCCACCATCAACGGGGATGATTGCTCCGGTAATGAACGCGGCATCTGAAGATGCCAAGAATGCGATTGTTCCAGCGATTTCATCTGGGCTGGCCAGTCTGCCGAGCGGTACTGCAGCGGTGAGTGCTTCTCGTCGATCCTCAGAGAGTGCTGCCAACATGTCGGTCGCGACTGGCCCAGGGGCGACAACGTTCGCAGTAATTGAACGACTACCGAGTTCTCGGGCAATTGATCGGGCGAGTCCGATGAGTCCAGATTTAGAAGCCGAATAATTCGCTTGCCCGGCCGAACCCGACAGACCAACAACACTGCTCACGAAAATGATGCGACCTTTGCGAGCTTTCAACATTCCTTGAGCAGCCCGTTTGGCGACTCGATATGCCGCAGTCAGATTGGCGTCAATGACATCTGAAAAATCAGACTCAGACATGCGAAGGAGCAACATGTCTTTGGTCATGCCAGCGTTCGATACGAGAATTTCGACTGGACCAAAGTGCTGTTCGACCGCGGTAAACGCTGCGTCAACTTCGGCAGTACTCGTGACATCGCATTTCACCGCGAAGAATCCGTCAGGTGGGGGGCTTGAGTTATAGGTCACTGCAACACGATCGCCAAGAGATGCAAAGCGTTGAGCAGTCGCTAGTCCAATCCCGCGTGAACCACCAGTAATAAGAACAACACGTCCTGTTAGATCTGACATCATCGTCCTTCCCATTTGATGATTGCGCTAGCGGCTGTCATGCCAGCTCCGAAGCCGACGAGCAAAACAGTGTCGCCCTTTTTCAGTAATCCTGTATCGGCCGCATGCACGAGAGCAAGGGGAATAGATGCCGACGAAGTGTTGCCGGTGAAATGCAAAACAGTGGCAGCCTTTTCAATAGGAATATTGAGTCGATCGCAAGCGGCCTGGATGATCCGAATATTGGCTTGATGAGGAATGACTACATCGATATCGGCTGAAGTCAATCCTGCAGCAGTGAGTGATTTTTGAGCGCTATCAACCATGATGCGCACCGCCCGACGGAAAACTTCCTTGCCTTCCATCTTGATGAATCCACCAAGTTCGGCGTAGAGGGCTTCTTCGGCAGAACCATCGGCATCGATATCCCACGCCAGCATTTGGCCAGGACCATCAACGGCCTCAAGGACGACTGCACCAGATCCATCAGCAAACAACACCGCCGTATTGCGGTCGGACCAATCGGTGATCCGTGACAACGTATCTGTTCCGATCACCAACACCTTCTCGGCGCCCATCGCTATCAGTCCATGGGCGATAGTCAATGCGTAGACGAATCCGCTGCATGCTGCGTTGACGTCGAATGCACCGCATTTCAATCCAAGGGCATGTTGAACTGTCGCGGAAGTTGCAGGAACGCAGCGATCGGGCGTTGTCGTTGACAAGACCAAAGCATCGATCGCCAGCGGATCAACTCCAGCCATCGCCATTGCCGCCGTCGCAGATTGGACGCTGAGTTCTGCCGTCGTGCCACCGATATGGCGTTCGCCAATACCGCTTCGATCTCGAATCCACTCGTCTGAGGTCTCAAGGGTTTTACTGAGATCTTCGTTAGTGACAACCGTCGGCGGTAGAGCGCTGGCCCAACCAGTAATCACGGCACCACGGATCCCGGGGGGAGAAGCGGGCACGCTAAATCGTCCTCAGCCAAGCAATGGGTTGGCGAAGCGTCACTCGTTCTCCATCAACAGCAATGAATGATTGAAGAATCCCTTCAAAGACTGAAACAACCGGTGTTTCGCCAATCATTCCGAGGGCTTGTCCAATGGTGATGTGATCACCTTGATGAACCGAGGTTTTTGGGGCGAAGACTCCAGAAGCCGGACTGACCACAAGTCGCTCAACAGCAAAGAGATGCTCACCTTCGTGTTGTTGCAATTTAGTAGGAGCAGCATTATTGACCCACTCAATGAATTTGTCGAGTTCATCAGGAGTCGCTACCGAAATCGTGCGCGAACCTTCAATTGTTCGTTTGGCCATTCCAGTGAGGACTCCGCCTGGACCAAGTTCGGCGAAGCCAGTCACGCCGAGATCAGCGAGGGTTAATAGGCAGTGTTTCCAACGAACCGGACTTGATAACTGAGCCGATAACAAACTGGCCCATTCATCACCGTGATCGTGAGCGATGGCATCAACATTGCTCACGATGGGAACTTCGGTGTCACGAGGTTGAGCGGCAGCGATCGCTTCGCGTAGTCGTTCACGGGCTGGTGTCATAAACGGAGTATGAAAAGCACCTGAGACTGGTAACGACATTGCCTTTTTGGCACCAAGTTCTTTGGCGATTACTACGGCCCGGGCGACACCTTCGGCAGATCCCGCAATCACGACTTGTCCTGGAGCATTGAAGTTGGCAACCCAAACGTCGCTATCTGCTCTGCGGCAAGCGACCTCGACTAACTCATCGTCGAGACCTAAGATCGCTGACATAGTTCCGGGATTATTCTGTCCTGCTTCATGCATTGCTTCGGCCCGTTCAACCACGAGACGCACGCCGTCGTCAAAGCCGAGAGCGCCTGTTGCGGTCAAGGCGGTGTATTCGCCAAGACTGTGGCCTGCACAAAAACTTGGTTCGACACCGAGTCGTTCAACTGCGTCAAGGACCATCAAACTAGAAACAAATGTCGTGAGTTGAGCGTTGCGCGTGTCTTTAAGTTCGTCGGCGTCGGCATCGAGAAGTAGACGAGCCACATCGCGTCCTGAAACGTCCGAGGCTTCTTCGACAAGATCCCAAGATTCATGCTCGGTCCAGGGGCGGCCCATGCCTGGGCGCTGTGATCCCTGACCGGGAAAGGTAAATGCCAGCACGTATAGAAGTTAGACGCTGGAGCGACCCTCAATGGGCTACCACCGAGTAACGATGACGGGCCGATGAGGCGAAAGTGAGTCCTTTTCGGAGATCGGGGCTAACATATTTGGGTCGCCCCGGTGGCCCAACGGCAGAGGCAGCGGTCTCAAACTCCGTACGGTGTGGGTTCAAATCCCACCCGGGGCACGACGTCATTCTGGTGGCGAATACGAGCGATTTCTCGCTTGAATTCGCCACCAGTTTGTTTAATCCTCGAAAATACCCTCGCTAGGCTCGCACTGTGGGTCAACGGATGATTGAACGACGTTTGCGGGAGACTGGCGTGCGATTAAGGCGTCTCCGTGTCGAACTTTCGGTCGTCGACGAGCAATTGAGTCATCTTGACGATGAGGCCGACGATAAAGCCTTGAGGTCCTTGGTTTCTGAGACATCGGGAGCGGGAGTGGAATATCGAGAGGCCCAATTGCACGCCGATGCAATGCGCAAGCACCGACTCCATGTTCAGGACTCAATTCTTGAACTTGAAGCGAAACAAGATGAGTTACTCGACAAGATGAGCCAAAGTTGATCTATGCCAAATCGTTGAGGCACGAGGGAACAAAAAGTGCTTGAATACATTCCATGAGTATTCGTGTGGTGATTGCTGAAGACGAGGCCATCATTCGTCTCGACCTGCGCGAAACCCTTGAAGAAGAGGGCTACGAGGTCATCGGTGAAGCAGGCCGAGGTGACGTCGCCCTTGAACTCATTCGGGAACTTAAACCCGACTTGGCCATCCTCGACGTGAAGATGCCAGGAATGGATGGGCTCGAAGTCGCCCGCATGATTGGTGACGAAAAGATTTGTGGCGTTTTAGTTCTGACAGCTTTTAGTCAGCGCGAAATCATTGAACAAGCGCGCGACGCCGGAGCATTGGCTTATCTCGTGAAGCCTTTCCAAAAAAGTGACCTTATTCCGGCGATCGAAGTGGCAATTGGACGATTCCGCGAACTGCAAGCACTCAACGGGCAAATGGAAGTTCTGGGCGAGCAACTAGAGGCTCGAAAAATTATTGATCGAGCCAAAGGGCGCCTCATCGATGACTTCGGCATGAAAGAGCAAGAAGCCTTTTCGTTCATTCAGCGAACCGCCATGAAAGATCGTTCACGTATGCGTGACGTAGCCGAGAAAATTCTGTCGGGAGAACTTCAGCCTTGAGTGACGCAGATCAGACATTGCTCGTTCTTGACGGCAACTCACTGACATACCGAGCCTTCTACGGAATACCCACCGACATGGTGACTGCAAGCGGTCAAGTGACCAACGCCGTGTACGGCATGACCTCAATGTTATTGACATTGTTGAAGGACCATCGACCAAGCGGGATTGTGGTGGCGTTCGACCGGCCAGAACCAACCTTTCGCCACATCGCTGAACCGTCTTATAAGGCCCAGCGCGAGGCGAGTCCCGACATTTTGCGTCAACAGATGGGCATCGTCAAAGAGTTACTCACGGCCATGGGCATTTCGATTTGTGAACTTTCTGGCTTCGAGGCAGATGACGTGATTGCCACCGTCGCCGATCAAGCTGTTGAAGTTGGATTCAAGGTCATCATTGTGACTGGCGATCGTGATAGCTACCAACTCGTTCGCGACCCCCATGTACGCGTGCTTTACAACAAGCGTGGAGTTTCTGATTACGCGTTGTACGACGAGGCGGGCATTTTTGAAAGAACCGGAGTAACTCCGAAGCAGTACATCGCATACGCCGCGTTACGTGGTGATCCAAGTGACAACTTGCCTGGAGTTCCGGGAGTTGGCGAAAAGACCGCCGCGAAACTGATCGCTACTTATGGCGGACTTGATGGGATTTTCGCTCACGCTGATGAACAAACTCCAAAGTTGAAAGCTTCGCTCATAGAAAACGAGCAACTCGCTCGCAAGAACGAAGACCTCATGACTCTTCGTCATGACGCGCCGATCGACGTTGACCTCACGAACTTGGCTGTCACCCCGAATGCGCCTGAAGTGGCTCGACTATTTGATTTCCTTGAGTTCAAGTCAATGCACAATCGATTTCGGGATGTTCTGCAGTTATTGGGACATAGCCCGGAAATCGCCACCTTTGTTGCGAAAACTGAAGTTGTCGAGTCTCAAGTTCTTCATGCAGAAGTAACGGATGCCAAATCGGTTAATGATGTTGTTGTCCTATTGAAATCTGATCGAGTTTTCAATATTTCTGCGCAGTGGAATGGTGAGCCGGGACGGTCCGATGTGATTGGGCTCGGAATCTCTGATGTTGTCGAACAATCGTCAACGATGTGGATACCAGTTGCGTTATTGCGAAATAAAGAGGTGCAAAAAGCGCTTCAAACATGTGCATTTCGGGCCCATGATGCCAAACCAATCATGCGCAGTTTGTTGCATATGGGGATCGATCTTCAGGGACTCGTTCTTGATACGGCGATTGCCGCCTACCTCATCGACCCGGCTCAGACAAAGTATTCGCTTGCTGATTTAGTCGTTAAATACTCAGGGGTGCGGTATCCCGAAGATGACGCGGCTAGTTCGGGTCAACTCGATTTGGATGCCACTGGTGTTGATGATGCGCAACGGGCGGGTCGTGATGCACTAGCAACTCACCATGTGAGTGAAGAACTGCTCAGGGCTCTTGATGCGCAAGGTATGCGATCGCTGTACGACGACATGGAAAACCCTCTCGTTCGTGTTCTTGCGCGCATGGAATTTTTAGGAATCGCCGTCGATCGCGAACAGTTAAAATCAATTGCGGCGCGCTTAACAGCTGAAGCCCGTGAATTGTCAGATCAGATTCAAACTCTTGCGGGATATCCGTTCAATCCAAATTCGACGGCACAACTCGGGAAGATTCTGTTTGAAGAGCGTGGCTTGAAACCCCCGAAAAAGACCAAGACCGGCTACTCAACTGATGCTGGGACCCTCGAAAAATTACGTGATGACTGGCCCGAATTTATTGATCCGTTAATGCGGTATCGCGAGATTGAAAAGCTTCGTGGTACTTACGGCGAAGGCTTGCTCGCCGTAGTCGCAGCCGATGGACGAATCCACGCCACGTTTAATCAAACGGTTGCTCGAACTGGTCGGCTTTCAAGCGATCAACCGAATCTGCATAACATTCCAACTCGTACCGAAGAAGGACGGGTATTTCGCACCGCTTTCGTGGCGTCACCTGGCTGTGAATTGATGGTCGCCGATTACAACCAGATCGAACTGCGTTGTATCGCTCACCTAGCCAACGATCCCGGATTGATTGAAGCATTCACGAGTGGTCAAGACGTTCATAGTGCAACGGCAGCGCGAGTGTTCGGCGTTCTACAGAGTGATGTCACCTACGAACAACGATCGAAAGCCAAAATGGTGTCATACGGACTTGCGTACGGCATGGAAGCGTTTGGTCTCGGTCAACGCCTTGGCATCCGAACCGATGAAGCGGCTGAAATCCTCGATGCGTATTTCGTAGCCTTTCCGAATGTTCAGGCGTATATGGATCGCACGGTTGCTGAAGCGAAGACTCGTGGATTCACTGAAACACTTTTTGGACGACGTCGGCGGATCCCCGAACTTGAAAATGCAAACTTCCGGATTCGCCAAGCGGGTGAACGTCAAGCGATGAACGCAGCGATTCAGGGTTTAGCTGCCGACATTTTCAAAATCGCGTTGATCAGGATCGATGCGGCCCTTAGCGCCGCTGATCTTGTGAGTCGTTTGGTGTTGCAGGTTCATGATGAAGTCATTGTTGAGGTTCCGCATGTTGAAAAGGACCAGGTTGAAAAATTGGTTCTTGAAATCATGCACAACGCGACTGCTCTTGATGTACCCCTTGCGGTGAATTCGGCTTGGGGGGCAACTTGGGCCGAGGCCAAGTCGTAAATTTTGCTGGTGTTTGATGACTGATCACTGGTTTGAATCAATGGCGAGTCATATGGGCCGCGCCTACTTGCGGTATTCATTCACCAAGGGGACTGTTCAAGAAATCGACTTCTTGATGAAACATCTTGATCTCAAGCCCGGGCAGCGGGTTCTTGATGTGGGGTGTGGCCCAGGACGTCACGCCCACGAACTCGCTCGTCGCGGAGTGACTGTTCATGGAATTGATATCAGCCAGGACTTCATTGAAATTGCTCAAGAAGATGCCGTGGTGGGGTCATCCTTTGAACGGCTCGACGCTCGATCTCTTGGCACCGCCGAACACCTCCGGGGATTCGACGCGGTGATCTGTCTGTGTCAGGGCGCTTTCGGTCTGATGACCGCTCAAGGCGACGATGAAGCCGTGGTGCGGGGAATGGGTGAATGCCTGCGGCCAGGTGGTCAGCTTGCATTGTCGGCATTTAACGCTTATTTCGCGGTGAAATACCACGTAGAAGCGACTTTTGACGCCTTGAACGGAGTGTCTCACGAAGTCACGGAAATCCGCAACAACGCCGGGGAGTCTCGGCAAGTTGATCTCTGGACTGGCTGTTACACACCCCGTGAATTGCGCCTTTTGTTGTCTCAGTGTGGATTGACCATCAACTCAATGTCGTCGGTCGAGCCTGGTGTCTATGGAGAAGTCCCGCCGAACCTTGAATCACCGGAGTTTTTGGTGCGAGCGACGAAGGACTCAACCAGTCTGGAAAATGGGTCGGGCGGGGGAATAGTGCCTCTGGACTGGTAACTTTGCAGGGTTCTGCCGTTCGGTCGAACATGTCCCTGTCCAATCAACGGCGATTCCAAAAGTTGGGTTCGTCGTTCTTATGAAAGTGAATTTCCCTTGTCCGACACTCTGAGCCCCTCCACGTCAATTTCCTCTGCAATGGGAACATTCGACGCTGAAGGAAATTACGTTCCCCGCCAAATTACTGAAAACGACCTAGTTGGTTCATTCGCCGATGCGATTGAAGGCACCATGGTTGAAGTCGAAGACGGTCAAGTCGTTTTCGGAATTGTTGTAAAGATCGACAAAGACGAAGTTCTTCTCGATATTGGCTACAAGAGTGAAGGTGTTATTCCCTTACGTGAACTCAGCATTCGTAACGATGTTGATCCCGGCGAAATCGTCAAGTTAGGCGAGCAGGTCGAAGCTTTAGTTCTGACTAAAGAAGACAAAGAAGGTCGTTTGATTCTCTCCAAGAAGCGCGCTCAGTACGAGCGGGCCTGGGGAACAATTGAAAAGAAGAAAGAAAACGAAGAAATGGTCGAAGGCCTCGTCATCGAGGTTGTCAAGGGTGGACTCATCGTTGACATCGGCTTGCGTGGCTTCTTGCCAGCTTCACTCGTTGAATTGCGCCGTGTTCGCGACCTGTTGCCGTACGTTGGCAAAGTGTTGCAGGCCAAGATCATTGAACTCGACAAAAACCGCAACAACGTGGTCTTGTCACGTCGTGCGTACCTCGAAGAGACCCAGAAAGAAGCTCGAGATGGCTTCTTGACCAATCTCAAGGTTGGCGATGTTCGCGAGGGTGTCGTTTCGAGCGTTGTTGCCTTTGGTGCATTCGTTGATCTCGGCGGTATGGACGGACTCATCCACGTGAGTGAATTGTCCTGGAATCATGTCGATCACCCAGGTTCAGTTGTCGCCATCGGTGACAAGGTCACCGTCAAGGTTCTTGACATCGACTACGAGCGTGAGCGCATCAGCTTGTCACGCAAGCAGACCGAAAAAGATCCGTGGGAAGTCTTCGCATCGGGTCACGAAGTTGGCCAACTCGTCTACGGCCGGGTCACCAAGTTGGTTCCATTTGGTGGATTCGTTCAGGTTGGCGAAGGTATCGAAGGTCTTGTGCACATTTCAGAAATGAGCACCCAGCACGTCGAAGCTCCCGAGCAAGTTGTGACTCCAGGCGAAGAGTTGTGGGTCAAGATCATCGATCTCGATCTCGCTCGTCGTCGCATCAGCCTCAGCATCAAGCAGGCTGCCGAAGGTGGAGAACTTGCTGAGGAATACCGTAAGCATTTCGAAGTTGACGAGCACGGAAATTGGTCAGCTGGTGCCGATGATGCTTCACGTGAAGCAACGTGGGCCGAGTACTACGGCGAAGGTGAAGAAGGCGCTGCTGCCGCAGCAGCCGCAGCCGCTGCTGCAGCTGCAACCGCACCAGAGGCCTGAACACTCGGGGCTCACGGTCCGATTTTAATGATTCCAATTTTGACCGCCCGGATGACTGCATGAGTGCGGTCCCGGGCGTCAATTTTTTCATAGATCGATGCGAGGTGGTTCTTCACTGTCTTCTGGCTGATGAACAAGGTGTTCGCAATTTCGGGAGTTGAATGTCCCTCGGCAAGAAGTTGTAGCACTTCCATTTCGCGTTCGCTGAGTGCCGACGGTTGAATCACTTGTTGATCTTCAGCCTCTTGTAACAAGGCGTGGGCAAATTCTGGCGAAATGATCACATCTCCATTGCAGGCCAGATTCAGGGCGCGCAAAACGTCGTCGAATGTTGCATCTTTGGTGAGATATCCAACCGCTCCAGCTTTTAATGATTGACGAACGAGATCAATTTCTGCGTGCATTGTCAGCATCAACACCCGTTGGCGCGCGTCGGCTTCCATGATGGCGCGACACGCTGTGATTCCATCTCCTTCTCCCATAGAGATATCCATCAAGATGACGTCGGGTCGTGTAGTGAGGGCCGCCGAGACTGCACTTATTCCATCGGCTACATCGGCGACTACTTCATGTCCTAGTTCTTCAAATTGACGTTTCAGTGATTGTCGCAATAAGTGGTGGTCATCGACCAACATGATCCTCATTGCGACTTGTTTCCTGGATCGTTCAACACGTCAATTGGAATGCTGATCACGACTTCGGTTCCATAATTTTGGTCGGATAACGGAGAAACAATGACAATTTCGGCACCGATACTTTCGGCCCGCTCAAACATGCCAGTTATTCCATACGCGTCTTGGCGATTGTTGTCCGAATTTAAGCCGATTCCGTTGTCGATAATCGACACTGTCCAAAGTTTGTCGCCAGTGGATGTGGTGACAAAAACTTGTGATCCTTGTGAGTGCCGTTCAGCATTAAGGATCGCCTCTTTCATCATTTCCCATATCTCATGAGTGAGATATGAATCCCCGATAAATGGGACTGAAAACTCACATTTAACTTTGATGTCAGTTCTAGCGCTGACGCGTTCAGCGAATTCACGAACTGTTTCGCTCAAGGAGTTTTGTCCGTCTTGGCCAGTTCTGAGGTCGTACAACATCTCACGAACTTCACTAACTGTGCGACTCACCTGCTCGCGAATCTCTGAAAGCTCGATTTGTTTTTCAGATGAATTCTCATTGCGGATGAGGCGGTCAAGTTCAAGACCTATGAACGCCAAAGTACTTCCGGTGCGATCATGCAAATCGCGCGCAATACGTAATCTTTCTTCAGAAGCACTTTGCTGCCGAATATCGCGAAATAAACGTGCGTTGTCAACGGCAACACCGAGCGCATCAGCGATTCCAGTCAGAGTTTGTGTTTGCTGCATGACATCTTTTGGCTGACGCCATTCAGCGGCGATGAGACCAACCACGAATCCTCGTGAACGGAGAGCGCAATATGCACCGATGCTTGCTTCATCGGCGAATCCCCGAAGTGTCGGTGAAAGATCGGAGGACACGCTGTGGTTGTAATCGAGGGCCTGAGCGATGTGACGAGGAAGAGAATCAATTTCAAGATGCATTTGCTGAGCAGAGCCACGTCCGCGCACAATGAACATCGCTGTTCCAGCAGTCTTCGTGAGCAAGATCGTCACAATGTCAGATCCGATGAGTTCTTGTACTTGGGTAACCCCTTGATCTAAGACTTTCTCTAGGTCAAACGATGATGGGAGGGTGATCGCAATTTTTTGCAATGAGAGAAGAATCTGATTCGCAGTTGAGAGTCGCTCAAGATGATCGCGGTCAACAAGTTGACGCCTCTCGATTCCGGTGGACTGTTGAACCTGATTTTGACGACGGTCGACCAAAGGCCACGACAATTCACCGGTCTGATCTTGTCCTGCGACTGCCCTCATTGAGGGATGATTGGCGGCTGGTTTTTTGCGACCCCGAGCAATCCTGCGTTCGTCCACGAATAGTTAGAGTACCTGGCAGCCAATGCCGTAGCGTGACGTTGTGATTCTTGTTGGACTTACCGGTGGTATCGGATCTGGAAAATCAACCGTTTCGTTGTTGCTCGAAGGCAAAGGCGCGATCATTATCGATGCTGATGCAATCGTGCGTGAGGTCCAATTGCCGGGGTCTCCTGTGTTGACTGAATTGGCTGCCAAGTTTGGCTCAGAAGTCCTGGCAGTCGATGGTTCTTTAGATCGTCAAGCAGTCGCCAACATTGTTTTTACCGATCCGGACGCCCTGAAGGCGCTCAATGCGATCGTCCATCCCGCGGTCGGCAAAGAGATGAACCGGCGCATGATTGAGCAGCGAGCGACTGATCGTGTCGTCATTCTTGATATCCCGTTACTGACCGAAAATCCGCGTGAAGGGTTACAAGGAAAAATCGTTGTCGACGTTCCGGTCGAGGTCCAGGTTGAAAGGCTAGTCAAATTCCGGGGTTTCGCTGAAGAAGACGCATTGGCTCGTATCAGTCGGCAGGCCACCAGAGAACAACGTTTAGAGACAGCCGATTTCGTCATTGACAACAGCGGTGATGTTGAAAGTCTGTCTGCCCAAATCGACAAATTATGGACGTGGTTGGTCTCGCTCCCGCAACTTCCAGCCGACTACGAACCTATTACTCCGACGCCAAATGCCGGACCCAAGTCTCCGAACAACAACACATGAGTGAATTAGTTTCTGTTGAAGAAAACATTCCGTTTCGGGTGGTCTCTGACTATTCGCCGGCTGGTGATCAACCCAAGGCCATCGCTGAGTTAACCGCCGGCATTGATTCTGGTTTGCGGTTCCAAACATTGCTTGGAATTACCGGTTCAGGTAAAAGTGCGACGATTGCTTGGACTATTGAAAATACTCAACGACCAACTTTGATTCTTGCCCCTAACAAGAGTTTGGCTGCGCAACTCGCCCAAGAAATGATGGAGTTCTTTCCTGATAATCGGGTGGAATATTTCGTCTCTTATTACGACTACTACCAACCTGAGGCGTACATCGCTGCGTCGGATACGTTTATTGAAAAGGATTCGTCAATTAATGACGACATTGATCGCTTGCGTCACTCGGCGACCGCTGCATTGTTGACTCGTCGAGACACGATTGTCGTGGCTTCAGTTTCATGCATATACGGAATGGGTGACCCTGATGAATATCGCGGTCAACTCTTAGAACTTCACACCAACGTCGATTATGACATGCGCAGTATTTTGCGTCGCCTTGTTGATTTGCAATACGACCGTAATGACATGAGTCTTGGGCGTGGCAAATTTCGGGTCAGAGGCGACACCATAGAGATTCACCCTGCGTACGAAGAATCTGTCCTGCGCGTAGAAATGTTTGGCGACACAGTAGAACGCCTCACCATGATCGACCCGTTGACCGGAGAAACGTTACGAGAGTTGAATCGGACCGTCGTATTTCCGGCTACTCATTATGTCGCGGGTGACGAACGAATGCGGCGAGCAGTGGTGGGAATCGAAAGTGAGTTGCAAGAGCGCCTCGCCTTTTTTGAGGCTGAGGGAAAACTTCTGGAAGCCCAGAGATTACGCATGCGCACTCAGTACGACCTCGAAATGATGCAAGAGGTCGGTTATTGCAATGGCATCGAGAACTACTCAAGACATATTGACGGACGTCAGTCTGGAGAGCCCCCGTTTACTTTGCTTGACTACTTTCCGAAAGACTTCTTGTTAGTGATCGACGAAAGTCACGTAGCGGTGCCGCAGTTGCACGGCCAATTTGCGGGAGACCGAAGCCGCAAAGACATACTCGTTGAACACGGATTTCGCTTGCCAAGTGCTCGTGATAATCGGCCGCTGCATTTTGAAGAAGTAGTTGAACGCGTTAATCAATGTGTCTTTCTTTCGGCTACGCCAAGTCCTTATGAGATCAAGATTTCGCAGCAGGTCGTTGAACAGATTGTGCGCCCAACCGGTCTGGTCGACCCTGAAGTCATTATTAAGCCGACGAAAGGTCAGATCGATGACCTAATGGATCAAGTGAACAAACGAGTCACTATGGGTGACCGCGTTCTGATAACGACATTGACTAAGAAGATGGCTGAAGATCTCACGGAGTATCTTCTCGAGCAGGGAATGCGGGTACGTTACCTCCACTCCAATATTGACACCATTCAACGTATTGAGATTCTTCGAGGTTTGCGTTTAGGTGAATTTGACGTGCTCGTTGGTATCAACTTGTTGCGTGAAGGACTCGACCTTCCTGAGGTCAGTCTTGTGGCCATTCTTGATGCCGATAAAGAAGGGTTCTTGCGAAGTGAAACGTCGTTGATTCAAATGATCGGTCGAGCAGCCCGAAATGTTGATGGTCAAGTAGTCATGTACGCAGATCGCGTGACGCCATCTATGGAAAAAGCAATATCGGAAACGAATCGACGGCGTCAGTTGCAGGTTGCTTACAACCTCGAACACGGTATTAATCCCCAAACAATTCGCAAAGCTGTTAGCGATATTTTGGCTCTCTTGCATATTGGAGGAGATGATTCGGCTCCCGTGCCCGGTAAAGATCGACGTCGTCAGAAAGAACGCGACAAGGTCAAGAGTGAATTGCGTACGCTTCCACAACAAGAACTGTCACGTTTAGTGCTGACTCTGGAACAAGAAATGCAGGAAGCAGCAGCTGACCTAAAGTTTGAATACGCGGCGCGATTGCGTGACGAAATCAACGATCTACGGCGCCAAATTCGAGATGCTGGTTAAGGCATGGGCTCATTCAAGTCACTAACCTTCGCTCATGTCTGATCGGCTCATCGTCCGCGGCGCACGCCAGCACAATCTTAAGAACATCAATATCGATATTCCCCGCGACAAGATGGTCGTTTTTACCGGTCTTTCTGGTTCTGGTAAATCATCTTTAGCTTTCGACACTATTTACGCTGAAGGACAACGTCGTTATGTTGAATCCTTGAGTGCTTATGCACGTCAATTCTTGGGTCAAAAAGATCCGCCTGATGTCGATTTCATCGAGGGTCTATCACCCGCTATTTCGATTGATCAAAAATCGGCTAGCAGTAATCCAAGATCAACTGTTGGGACCATGACTGAGGTCTATGACTATCTGCGATTGCTGTACGCGCGGATTGGTATTCAACACTGCCCAAATGACGGAACAAGATTGTCGTTGCAGACTCCGGCAGAAATAGTTGACCGGGTGTTGACCCTCGAAGAGGGAACCCGTTTTATGGTTTTGGCTCCAGTAGTCAAAGGTCGAAAAGGGGAGTACGAAGCGTTGCTCAATGATTTCGCTGGGCAAGGTTTTGTGCGTGCTCGTATCGATGGCGAGATAGTAGACATTACGGAGTTTTTAAAAACCGATCAAAAACTTGGTCGCTACGATCAGCACACCATTGAAATCGTCATCGATCGGTTGGTGGCTAAGGGCGATAATCGCCGCCGACTTACCGACAGTATGGAAACGGCGCTCAAGTTTGGGGAAGGCGTCGCTCAGATTCTGGTGACTGAATCCGATGACATCTTGACTTTCAGTCAGTTTTTGGCCTGTCCGAAATGTGGTGATTCATTTGAAAAGCCCGAACCCAAGAACTTCTCTTTCAACTCGCCATATGGTGCGTGTGTCACGTGTGATGGTTTGGGAACTACTTTTGAGGTTGATGCGGAATTAGTTATTCCGGATGGAGACCTTGCTTTAAGTGCCGGCGCGATTGCTCCTTGGAAAAGTGCGACCACTAGTTTTTTCCTGCGAATTCTTGAATCGGTTGCCGAAGACCACAAGATTGATCTCAAAAAACCGTGGGACAAACTCCCCGCTAAGTCTCAAAAGATTGTTCTTCATGGCATCCCTGGAAATATCGTTGTCAAATTCAAGAATCGTTATGGAAAAGCGCGCCAATTCAACACAACTTTTGAGGGCGTCATTCCGTGGATCAAACGTCGACATGAACAGGCCGAAAGCGACTGGAGTCGCGAGCAATACGAGGGATATATGCGACTCGTTCCATGTCTGGCTTGTGAAGGAGCGCGTCTTAAACCAGCGACATTGGCTATCACAATCAACGGCAAGCACATTTCTGAAGTCTGTGAGATGTCTATTGGAGATTCGGCCAAGTTCTTAGGTGAACTCACCTTGTCAGAGAGAGATCGAACCATCGCCGAAAGAGTTGTGAAAGAGATCAACGCTCGTTTGGGATTTCTACTTGACGTAGGTCTTGATTATTTGAGTCTCGCCCGCACGGCAGGAACCCTGGCCGGAGGCGAAGCCCAACGTATTCGTCTTGCTAGTCAAATTGGTTCGGGTCTCGTTGGAACGTTGTATGTGCTCGATGAACCGTCAATCGGTCTTCATCAACGTGACAATCGCCGGCTTATCGAAACTTTGTTACGTTTGCGTGATCTCGGCAACTCGGTTCTGGTGGTCGAACACGATGAAGAGACAATTCGCGAAAGTGACTGGATCGTTGATATTGGACCAGGCGCTGGTGAACACGGCGGTGAAGTCGTGTACAGCGGACCAGTCAAAGGAATCCTCAAGGTTAAAGAATCGGTGACGGGCCAGTATTTGTCTGGTAAGCGTTCAATTCCAGTTCCCGAAATACGTCGCAAACCCAATGCTCAATGGCTCGAGGTTGTTGGAGCCAAAGAACACAACTTGCAAGATGTCACGGTGAGAATTCCTTTGGGCTGCTTTGTGGCAGTCACAGGCGTTTCGGGCAGCGGAAAGAGCACGTTAATTCGCGACATTTTGTTGCCGGTCTTAATGCAGAAAATTTACAAGTCAAAAGATGCTCCAGGTAAACACAAGAAAATCAACGGTATTGAACACCTCGACAAAGTGATTGACATGGATCAATCGCCCATTGGTCGCACGCCGCGGTCTAACCCTGCGACGTATACCGGGGTTTTTGACAACATCCGAAAGCTCTTCGCGACCACAGCCGAGGCCAAGGTGCGCGGGTACATGCCAGGTCGATTCTCATTCAATGTTCAAGGCGGACGTTGCGAAGCCTGCTCTGGTGACGGAACGATCAAAATTGAAATGCATTTTTTACCAGACGTGTATGTGAAGTGCGAGGTCTGCAAAGGGGCGCGTTATAACCGCGATACTCTCGATGTCACCTTCAAGGGCAAAACGATTGCCGACGTTTTGAATATGCCGGTCGCAGAGGCGGTTGACTTCTTCTCTAATCAACCAGTTATTGCGCGACATATGCAGACGCTGCTTGATGTGGGACTGGGATATGTTCGACTTGGTCAGTCGGCACCAACATTGTCGGGCGGCGAGGCCCAACGAGTCAAACTTGCTTCCGAACTGGCAAAGCGCAGCACGGGACACACGATCTATCTCTTAGATGAACCGACAACAGGTTTGCACTTTGAGGACGTACGTCGTCTACTCACCGTGCTGTCTCGACTTGTGGATCAAGGCAACACAGTTTTAGTGATTGAACACAGCCTCGACGTCATCAAAACCGCCGACTGGCTCATCGATTTAGGCCCAGAGGGCGGTAGCGGCGGAGGTCTTGTCGTTGCTGAAGGACCGCCCGAAGTCGTCGCGAAAACAAAAGGCAGTTATACGGGTCATTATCTCAAACCAATGTTGGGTCTTTGATCGAGTTTCTCAACTCTGACGACCATGGTTACACGCCCGCCCACAGGATCAATTCCCGACCAACCTGGTTCGTATCAGTTCAAAGACGTTCATGGTCGGGTGATCTATGTCGGGAAAGCATCAAATCTGCGTCAGCGTTTGTCTAACTATTTCCAAGATCCAGCACAGTTACACCCTCGAACTGCGCAAATGGTGGCAACTGCTGAGTCCGTTGAGTGGGTAACTGTTCGCAACGAAGTTGAAGCGCTCATTCTTGAATTCAGTTTGATCAAGGAGCATCATCCACGGTTTAACGTCCGATTACGTGACGATAAGAGTTACCCGTTTTTGGCTGTAACAACAGACGAGGAGTGGCCTCGTGCCGTGGTCATGAGAGGGCGCACTCGTAAAGGCACTCGATACTTTGGTCCGTTTCCACATGCGTACGCAATTCGCGACACATTAGATTTGCTCCTTCGAACGTTCCCGATACGAACATGTAGTCCAGGGAAATTCAATCAACACAACAAATTAGGACGCCCCTGTTTGTTGTTTCACATTGAGAAATGCAGTGGGCCCTGTGTCGGAGAAGTTTCAACTGAGGCTTATTCGGAATTGGTGAAAGAGTTTTGTGACTTTCTTGATGGCGATACTGATGAGGTTGTCGCAAAACTCCAAGAAGACATGGCCAGGGCGTCGGCGGCTCTTGAATATGAAAAAGCCGCCCGGCTTCGTGATCGTTTGCAATCGGTCACGAAAGCGCTTGAGAAGCAGCAGATCGTCGGGGAAAAGAATGAAGATATCGACCTGATTGGTATCGCTCAAGACGAGCTAGAGGCAGCTATTCAAATTTTCTACGTCCGCAAAGGCAGGGTTGTCGGACGTAAAGGGTTCATCCTTGACAAAGTGGAGGACCTTTCTCAATCAGGCCTCATCGATCGCATCATTGAGGCCTTATACGGAGATGAGCCGGTACTTGGTGTTCCGAAAATGCTTTTGGTGCCGGACTTGCCGTTAGCGATGGCGACGTACGAAGAATGGTTGAGCTTTCAACGTGGCTCGAAGGTAGAGATTCGCATTCCGCAACGTGGAGATAAACGTGAGCTTCATGAATTAGTCACTCGTAATGCAACTGAAGAATTTCACCGTCATCGTATGAAGCGATCAAGTGACCACAATGCGCGCAGCAAGGCTTTGACAGAACTACAAGATCTCTTAGGTTTGCCCGAGGCGCCATTACGTATTGAGTGTTACGACATGGCACACCTTCAAGGCACCGATTATGTCGGTTCAATGGTTGTGCTCGAAGATGGATTGCCGGCAAAGCGGGAGTACCGCCGTTTTAAGGTCAAAGAGGTTCCTGGTAACGATGATTATGCGGCCATGGAAGAAGTTTTAACGAGGCGGTTCACTGCCTACATTGAAGAGCGGGAGCATCCGATTGAAACCGATGAATTGACTCAACAGCAAAAGCCTCGGTTGAAAAAGTTTGTTTACCCACCTCAACTTCTTCTTGTTGACGGAGGCAAAGGCCAACTCGCAGTCGCTGAACGTGTTCTACGTAATCTCGGACTTGAACACGAGATCCCTGTTGC
>CAMDCI010000002.1 GCA_945889715.1 Bifidobacterium breve
ACTGCTTCTGTAAACCAAGCATGTTGATCACTGCAGTGATTTGGAACTACATCCATCAAGATGCGTAGACCAAGTTTGTTTGCCCGAGTAATCAACTGATCAAAGATGTCGAGATCGCCATACGCCGGCTCAATACCGAAGTAGTCCGAGACGTCATAACCATGATCCATTTGCGGAGACGGATAACACGGGTTCAGCCACACACCATCAACACCTAAAGACGCGATGTAATCAAGGTGATCTAATAAACCGATCAGATCACCGGCTCCATCACCATTACCATCGGCAAAAGATCGCACATACACCTGGTAGATAACTGCGTTACGCCACCAAGGTTGCTTTGTCATCGGTATTACTTTCCGATATCGCGAAATGGAGTATCAAGAAACGGCGGCCAATCTCCGCCACCGTGCGCCTCGATAGATGCACCACTGACATACGACGCCATGGGCGACGATAAGTACACGCAAACGTCACCAATCTCGGTTGGTTGTGCCAAACGTCCGATCGGAATTTGTGCTCCAGTGCGACGCACACCTTCTTCGTCGCCGTAATGCAGATGCGCCAATTCTGTTCGCACCATTCCGACGGTCACCAAGTTGACGCGTACTTTTGGCAACCACTCCTGACCCGTCGTTCGTGTGTAGTTAGCCAATGCGGCTTTCGCGGCACCATAGGCAGCAACAGTTGGCGCAGGTCGTTCAGCCGAGACACTTCCGATGTTCACAATTGATCCACCGTTTGGTTGATTCTGCATGTGGAGATTTGCAGCCTGACTGCACCACATCGCCGAGAATAAATTGACCGCCACAATCTTCTGTGCAAAGTTGGCTGACCCGGTGGAAGTATCAGACGGCGGACTACCTCCAGCGTTATTGACCAAGATGTCGAGGTGCCCAAAACGATCAACGATTTGATCAATTAACGCGGTCGCCTGGTCGGCATCACGAAGGTCTGCGGGATAGGCCGCCCAGTCTTTGGGCAAGTCATCTGGAATTGAGCGAGCGCACACCACCACTTGCGCTCCAGCATCGGCAAATCGCTGAGCAATTCCCTTACCCACACCCTTGGTGCCACCTGTAATGAGGGCTACTTGTCCAGAAAAGTCAATTGTGATTGCCACGTGACGAACCTTAGTAGGAACTCGGCGCTCGTTTCTGACGCTTCGTCAGATGGGGAGTACGCTCAACTCGTGGGAATTTCTTCAAATATCAACGACCGCGGTATCGCCGAGGTCATCATGGATTGTCCTCCTGTCAACGCCCTCACTGTGGCTGAATGGTTCGAGGTCGCCGACACCATCACGGCCTTAGGTCGCGACACAAGGGTACGAGTCGTCGTCTTGCGAGCCGAAGGCCGGGGCTTCAACGCTGGGGTCGACATCAAAGAGATGCAGAACACCCAAGGGTTTGATGCACTCATCGGCGCCAACAAGGGTTGCTATGCAGCTTTTGCCGCGGTCTATGACTGTCTTGTTCCGGTCATCACTGCTGTTGCCGGTTTTTGCGTCGGCGGCGGTATCGGCCTCGTCGGCAATAGCGACATCATCATTGCCAGTGACGATGCATTCTTTGGTCTGCCCGAAGTTGACCGCGGTGCACTTGGCGCCGCCACCCATCTGGCACGCCTGGTCCCCCAACACAAAATGCGTGCCATGGTCTATACGTCGGCCACTGCGACCGCTGCAGAATTACACGCATTCGGAAGCATCTTGCAGGTTGTGCCGCGAGCCGAACTTCGTGATGCTGCGATGAAGGTCGCCGAAAGCATCGCTGACAAACACCCCACAGTGATTCGCGCTGCCAAAGAAAGTTTGAACGGCATTGATCTCTGGGATGTCAAGCGCAGTTACCGCTTTGAACAGGGTTTCACTTTTGAACTCAATCTCACTGGTGTCGCCGACGAATTGCGTGACGATTTTGCAGGCACGGACAAAAAGAATAAGAAAAATGACAAGTGATATAAGCAAGCCGCGTAACAAAATCATCACCGAAGATCAAGCAGTCGCCACACTTCGCAGTGGCATGACTCTCGGTATTGGTGGTTGGGGAAGCCGTCGCAAGCCCATGAGTTTGGTGCGTTCGCTTCTGCGTTCAGACATCACCGACCTCACTGTCGTTTCATACGGCGGCCCCGATGTGGGCTTGTTATGTGCCGCCGGAAAAGTGAAGAAGTTGATTTACGCATTCGTTTCACTTGACTCAATTCCGCTTGAACCGCATTTTCGTTTAGCCCGTCAGAACGCAACAATTCCCGAGCCAACCGAATGGGATGAAGGAATGTTGCAATGGGCTTTGTTTGCGGGCTCATTGCGCCTGCCTTTCTTGCCCACTCGTGCCGGTCTAGGTAGCGGCGTCATGGATGTCAACCCTTCGCTCAAAACGGTGAAGTCGCCGTATGCCGATGGTGAAGAACTTCTTGCGGTTCCGGCGATTCGACTCGATGCCGCTTTCGTGCATATGAATCGATCAGATACTCGCGGCAACGCGCAGTATCTCGGTCCTGATGTGTACTTCGATGATTTGTTCTTGGCCGCGTGCGAACCAGGACGGCGCTTCGTCAGCGCAGAAAAAATCATTCCAACTGAAGACCTTTTGAAAGAAGGAACCTTTCACACTCTCAAAATCAATCGTTCAATGGTTGATGGCGTGATTCATGCGCCGAATGGCGCTCACTTCACTACGTGCGAACCCGACTACGGACGCGATGAATCATTCCAAAAGGCCTACGTTGATGCCGCCCGCGATCCCGAAGCTTGGAAGGCATTTAGCGATCGCTTCTTGTCTGGCGATGAAGCCAACTACCAATCACAAGTTGTTACATGGCGTGAAGAGATCAAAGCAGCCAAGGGGGCCGCAAAATGAGCGATTCAGTAGCACTCGCTGATGTCATTGCTGTTGCCTGTGCTGAAGCATGGCGTGGTGACGGAGAAATCTTCGCTTCAGGCATGGGAGTGATGCAGATGCTCGGCGCACGCGTTGCTCGCGCCACATTCGAACCCGATCTCATGATCAGCGACGGAGAAGCCTTTTACATTTCAGGAGACTTGCCCATTGGCGGCACTCAAAAACTTGTTGAAGGTTGGATTCCATTCCGCAGCGTTTTCGACACCCTTGCTGGTGGACGCCGTCACGTAATGATGGGCGCAAGCCAAATCGATCGCTTCGGCAATAGCAATATCGCCAACATCGGTCCGTGGGCCAAGCCCAAGTCGCAATTACTTGGTGTTCGTGGCGGACCAGGCAACACCGTCAATAACGCGACCAGCTTCTTCATCCCGAAACACCAGACATCAGTCTTCGTGTCCAGCGTTGACATGGTGAGCGGTGTTGGCTACGACCGTGCGAAAAAAGTTGGTGGCTTTATTGCCAAACGCCACGACCTTCGTCGTGTCGTCACCAATCTTGCCGTTCTTGATTTCAATTCTCCCGACAACTCAATGCAACTTGTCAGTTTGCACCCAGGAGTCAGCGTCGATGATGTTGTTACTAACACTGGATTTGAATTAGTGATTCCTGCGACGGTGCCAGTCAGTCGTCCACCAACACCTGAAGAGAGTGCTGCCATCGAAACCATTGATCCCAAGGGTCTACGTCATCGCGAGATTCCCGCATGAGCGCGACACCACATCCCCGACTGCAAAATTCTTTATGCGATTTGCTGGGCGTCAAATATCCCATCATTCAAACCGGCATGGGATGGGTCGCTGGACCAAAGCTCGTGAGTGCTACTGCTAACGCAGGTGCTTTCGGAATTTTAGCAAGTGCCACGATGGATCTTGATCAGCTGAAGTCATCAATTGCCGAAGTCAAGAGCCGCACGACCAAACCATTTGGCGTGAATTTACGTGCCGATTCGGCCGACGTGAAAGATCGCATCAGTTTGATGATTGACGAGGGCATCAAAGTTGCCAGTTTTGCTCAAGCCCCAAAGCCCGAATTGATTTCACGTCTGAAAGACGCGGGCGTCGTCGTCATTCCTTCAATCGGAGCGAAGCGTCATGCCGAAAAAGTTCTTGAGTGGGGCGTTGACGCCGTACTTGTTCAAGGCGGCGAAGGTGGCGGCCACACTGGTGCGGTACCAACGACCGTTTTGTTGCCCCAAGTAGTTGATGCAGTTGCCGGTCGGGTGCCGGTCATTGCTGCCGGCGGGTTCTTCGACGGTCGTGGTCTTGTCGCTGCTCTCGCCTATGGCGCTTCAGGCATTGCGATGGGTACACGCTTCTTACTCACCAGCGATTCGTCAGTCCCCCAAGCCGTCAAGGAGTACTACATCTCCAAAGGCGTGCTTGACACTGTCGTGTCGGTCCAAGTTGATGGCGTGCCGCACCGCGTGTTGCGTACCGAACTTGTTGACCAACTTGAAAGTGGTCGCGGAAAGATTTTGGCACTACCTCGTGCCGGAATCAACGCTCTCAAATTCCGCAAGATGACTGGAGCCAAACTCACCGACATGTTGCGCGAGGGTATGGCCATGAGGAAGTCGATGGATTTGTCGTATTCGCAAATGGTGATGGCCGCCAACACGCCAATGCTGTTGAAGACTTCGTTGGTCGATGGCCGGACCGAATCTGGTGTCATGGCGAGCGGACAGGTCGTCGGAATCATTGAAGACTTGCCAAGTTGCGCCGATCTCATTGATCGCATCATCACTGAAGCCAATGCCGTATTGGCCGACCTCACACGTTCGTAATTCATTTTCGATTTTTCTCGATATTTCATAGTTCGTAAGGAAAAGCAATGGCAGTTACAACTCTTCACGGTCCCGATGATGTTCGCAAACATCTTGGTCAACATCTTGGTTACAGCGAGTGGATCGAAATTGATCAGGCCCGCGTGAATCTCTTTGCCGAAGCAACCGGTGATCACCAATGGATTCACGTCGATCCCGAACGTGCCGCCAAAGGTCCGTTTGGTGCTCCCATCGCTCATGGTTATCTCACCTTGTCAATTTCAAATTTGTTCTTGCCGGAAATTGTTGAGGTGCAAGGGTTTTCTGCCGGCGTGAATTACGGAACCGACAAAGTTCGTTTTCCATCGCCAGTCAAAGTTGGTTCACGAATTCGCGGCGGTGCCGAACTCACGGCAGTCACCGAGGTCAAGGGTGGATTACAAACCACCATCGTGATCACCATTGAAATCGAAGGCGCTGCAAAGCCGGCGTGTGTTATTGAGTCGATTAGCCGTTGGCTGACTGACTGATTTTTACTACCACTTGGGGGGAATATGTCCGTACTTGCTCGTTACAACATGTCTGGAAAAGTTGCGCTGTTATCTGGCGCTGGTCGTGGTATCGGTGCGGCGAGCGCACTTGCTCTGGCCGAAGCTGGTGCCGATATCGCAGTTATGGCGCGAAGCGTTGATCAACTTGAAAATGTTGCTACACAAGCACGTGCGATGGGTCGCCGCGCGATCGTCGTACCTTGCGATGCCAACAACGCTGACGATGTTTCTGCTGCAGTGCAACGCACAGTTGATGAACTCGGACGAATCGACACTGTGATTAGCGTCGTTGGCGGCTCTATGCCGCAGCCTTTCATGAACACAAGCGACAAAGACCTACGAAATGCTTTTGAGAACAATGTCATCAACGGTCTACGTCTGGTTCGTGAATGTGTTCCCCACTTGCTGACTGCTGGCAATGGCGTTATTGGTGCCAGTTCAATCGTCATGGTGTCAAGTGCGATTGGCCATGTTGTGGGCCGTGGTTACGTTGCTTACGGTTCAGCAAAAGCAGCGCTTGATCATGCTGTTGAATTGATGGCAGCCGACCTCAACCCGAAGATTCGCGTCAATGCTGTTGCACCTGGCGCAATCTTGACTGAAGCTCTCGAGATTGTGGCGTCTAATCCCGAACTGCGTTCAATGATTGAAAACGCCACACCCATCCGTCGTCTCGGCGAACCCGATGACATTGCGGCCGCTGTTTTGTATTTGGCATCACCAGCATCGAGTTACGTCACCGGTCAGATCATTGCTGTTGATGGCGGCATCACCACAACGAATTTCAATTTCCCAATCGCCGATCTGTGAGTCCGATCCAAGAAGATCCTCTACTGCCGAAGCGCCATGGTTCGCTTCGAGCATTGCGCCATCGCGACTTCGCCTATTTCTGGACAGCTGCTGCAATTTCAAATGCTGGTGGCTGGATGCAAGTTGTCGCGGTGCCTGCGCTGCTCTATGACATGACAAACAGTTCAACGTGGCTTGGCGTGTCATCAATGGCCGGTCTCTTGCCCGCAGTTTTCTTAACTCCATACGCCGGCGTGTTATCTGACCGCATGAGTCGGCGCAAGATATTGATGATTACTCAAACCGTGCAGATGATGTGTGCATTCATCTTGTGGGGTCTGTATCTCGCTGGGTCAATCAGCCCTGGACTCATTGTTTCGATTGCACTTATTGGAGGTCTCGCGACCGGTTTTCAAACTGCCGCTTGGCAGAGTTTTGTGCCACTGCTCGTACCAGCCGAAGAATTACTTGATGCAGTCAAGTTGAATTCAGTGCAATTCACCCTGGCGCGAGCAATCGGCCCCGGTTTTGCGGGCCTTGTCGTCAGCACGCTTGGCACTGGCGCGGCAATTTTTATCAACGCCATCACATTTTTGTTGGTGATCGGGGCACTCGCGTTGTCACGACCCCGCCAGATCATCTCGGCAGCAAGCCAGGGAAAGGTTTCAGATGTCATCAAGGCTGGGGGTTCTTTTGTCTGGCGACATCGACCACTACGACTTGTAGTTTTTCTCGCCTTCATCACATCTCTGTGTGGGCAGTCGCTGCAACATATTGCTCCAGCAATCGCCAACCGAATCTATGAACGGCCGTCAACAGATAACGCCGGCTTACTTGTTGCTCTTGGACTCGGCGCATTGACGTCATCACTTTTCTCGGTTGCCCTTGGTGACCATTTGAAACGATCTTCCCGAGTTGTGGTCGCCTTGATTCTGTTCTCAGTGAGCACAGCAATGATTCCGATGACATCGATCTACTGGGTCGGACTTCTCGCGTACTTCATCAGTGGTCTGGCACACCTGCAATCGGCTGTTGCTCTCAATACCTTGATTCAAGGAACTGTCCCCGATCACCTGAGGGGTCGAACCATGAGTTTTTATGTGCTCGGTATTTTGGCGGGCATTCCGCTGGGGGCATTTATTCTTGGTCGATTAGGCGACATCTTCACAATGCGTGTCGCAGTTTTCGCCGATGCGGCAGTTTTGTTTGCTGTCGTTGTGCTGCTTGTCTCACGGGGTTGGTTGAACGACCTCAATACGACCAAGATTGAAGATGTGGAAACGACAGCGCTATGAAATACCCCGAAGGCCTCGATCCGACATTTGATGAAGCACGGGTTCGCCTCGGTAGCGCGGTTCGCCGACTAGGTCATGCAGTGATCGGGCGTGAAGTCGACATTGATTCAATGGAAGCAACGATTCAAGCGCTCAACGGTCTGAGTGATCAATTCGAGCAAGGCATCACTCGCACACGAGAGTTCTCGCAATTCTCTACAGCTCATAACAACGAAGTGCCCGATAATTCACGTCTCACGAGCCACATCACCCGACCGGGTTCTGGCCCCGGTAGCCCACACGGGCTTGAAATGCAGGTCTACCGTCGCGGCGACCGCGTTGAAGCAACGTTTATCATCGGCTCATCGTTTGAAGGTGCGCCATCGCGCAGCCACGGAGGCATTGTCGCCTTAGCTTTTGACGACGCCATGGGCTTCATGTTGAATCTGCTTCAGACCGTGGCATATACGGGGCAATTGACCACCAACTTCAAGGCGCCTACTCCGCTGCATGTCCCCTTAGTCATTCATGCCTGGCTCGGACGCCGTGAAGGGCGCAAGATATTCCTTGAGGCCGAACTACGCGAAGAC
This sequence comes from Bifidobacterium breve, assembly GCA_945889715.1. Taxonomy (GTDB): domain Bacteria; phylum Actinomycetota; class Acidimicrobiia; order Acidimicrobiales; family Ilumatobacteraceae; genus Casp-actino8. Next base: position 7,876 of record CAMDCI010000002.1, read on the forward strand.
CACCCCGACGCCTCGATTATCGCCACGGCTAGCGCACTTTTCATTGCGATCAGTGCCTACTGAGAAATTTCTGACACACTGTTATCTGGAGTGAGCAGAGGGGTCTGCCATATCTATCTAGGGGAAAATATGACTGTGACAAATTCTGATCAGACCACAAACGACCGCTTTCCACGCGAACTCGTTCGTCGTCTACTTGATAACTATCGTGGCAAGACGCTTGATCATGCCACTGGTTCAATGACTGAGCCAGCAACTGTTTTTACCGACCCAGTTAGATTCCAAAAAGAACTTGACGTTCTCTTTCGCGGCGGGGCCCACATCATTGGTTGGACTGGTGAGCTTCCCAAACCCGGAACCTTTATCACAAAAAATGTCGCTGGCCATCCAGTACTCGTTACTCGTGCCGATGATGGTGTGTTGCGCGCATTTCGCAATGCGTGCACCCATCGCGGTGCTCAAGTTGCCGACGGGTGCGGTGAAACGCGTCGCCTCACGTGTCCCTACCATGCATGGTCTTTCGAGCTGAACGGCGACCTTGCTGGCCAACCTCAGGCGTACGCCTTTAGTGATATTGAAAAGAGCACGCTCGGACTTCAACCATTGCCCATCGCCGACGTCGCAGGACTGATTGCTGTCGGATTGAGCGATGATGTCGATCCCGTTGCGGCATTCGCCGATATTGAGCCCCAGTTGCGTTGGTGTGGTTATGAGACTCACGAAATTGTGTGCCAACACACGTGGACGCTCAAAGCCAACTGGAAAATTGCTTTTGATGTGAACCTCGAGTCGTATCACGTTGACTATTTACATCGTGACACTTTGTCGAACTTGGTTTTACATAATCCCATTTACGACAGTTTTGGCAAACATGCCCGTTGGGGATTCCCGACAACCGGAACTGAAAAGGTTGTTGACCTTCCCGAAGAGCACTGGCCACCAACAATGCCGGTCAGCATCATTCACACGTTGTTCCCCAGTGTTGTTTTGCTTGAAACTCCGGTGAGCTGTCAAATGTTTCGCGTCTATCCCGGACGCAATGTCAATGAATGCACCGTCGACCTCACTGAGGCTTCACTCAAACCCATCGCCAATGAAGAAGATCGCGAGGCCCGTCAGCGCGGTGCAGATTTTGCGGCACTTGTCGTGGGTACCGAAGACTTTCCAGCCGCCGAACAGTGTCAACGTGGCGCAGAAATTGGTCTCACCAACTTCAACTTTGGTAGTAATGAGCCAATGCTGCAGCACTGGCACCGCACTTGGCAGCACGCTCTGGATAACGCTTAAAACAATTTGCTCAACTGCACGAACGGATAATCATGAATACGCCAAATGTCATTTCAATTATGCAGGCGCTCGCCGACAAGGCAGCCGAAAATCCCAATCGCACTGCGATCACTTGTGGTGATGAATCAGTAACACGAGCAGAGCTTGAGTCACGAACAAATCGCTTGGCTCGCGCCTATGCCGAACGCGGTGTTTCATTCGGCAATTTTGTCACGGTTGCTTTACCGAACTCGGTTGAATTTTACGAAGCATGCATTGCTGCATGGAAACTTGGTGCGATTCCACAACCAGTGAGTTACCGTTTGCCAAACCGCGAGCGCGAAGCCATCGTTGAACTTGCCGATTCAGCGCTTGTCGTTGGTGCCGAGCAATCGGCCCATCCTGGCCGTGTCACATTGCCCGCACACTTTGACGCATCGGCTTACGATGCTTCACCTTTACCTGATGTGACTTCGCCCGCCATGAAGGCACCAACGTCAGGTGGTTCAACTGGACGACCTAAATTGATTGTTGCTGGCGATCCTGGCATCGTCAGCGTGGGTGCGCCCGGCATGGGCCAGCGCGTTGACGGAGTCGTGTGTATTCCTGGACCGCTGTACCACAACGCTCCGTTCTCGTTTGGTGCTGGTTCGTTGTTCCATGGCAATCATTTAGTTCTCTTGCCGCAATTTGACGCCGAAGCAACATTGGCTGCAGTCGACAAGCACAGTGCCGATTGGATTTTGTTTGTACCCACGATGATGTCGCGTATCTCACGTTTGCCCGAAGATGTGAAGAACAAGTACGACCTCTCGTCGCTTTCAACTGTTTGGCACATGGCTGCGCCCTGCCCGCCATGGTTGAAAGAAGAATGGTGCAACTGGCTCGGTGGCGAAAAGATCATGGAGCTCTACGCCGGAACCGAAGCACAGGCCGTCACCATTATTCGTGGCGATGAATGGTTGGCCCACCGCGGTTCAGTTGGTCGTTGCGTCACTGGCGAGATGAAAGTTCTCGATTCAGAGACTTACGAAGAACTTCCTCGCGGAACCATCGGCGAAATCTTCATGCGCAATACCCGAGTGACGTACAAGTACCTCGGAGCCGAGGCCCGCAAATCACCAGACGGCTGGGAAAGTCTCGGAGACATCGGCAAGATTGACGAAGAGGGCTACATCTATCTCACCGATCGACGGGGCGACATGATCTTGTCGGGCGGAGCAAACATCTATCCCGCAGAAGTTGAAGTCGCCTTAAGCGAACATCCCGATGTGGTGTCTTCGGCAGTTATTGGTTTGCCCGATGAAGATTTAGGTAATCGCATTCATGCTCTCGTGCAGGTGTCAAAGCCGATTAACGAAGAAGAGTTGCGTACTTTCTTGAGCGAACGTCTCGTTCGCTACAAGGTGCCACGCACATTTGAGTTCACGAGTGATGCGGTTCGCGACGATGCCGGCAAAGTACGGCGTTCTGCTTTACGCGACGAACGCTCGTAGGACTTATATCCCTTTATTACACTGTTTACCATTAGTGTAAATGCCCTTTGGATTTAGGTGCTTAACTGCATCTATGAGAAATCGATTATTTGCCAGCCTCTTTGTCGTTGTTGCCCTGATCTTTGGTGTTACCAATTCAGCAAGTGCTGATCAATGGGATTACATTTATGGCGAAGACCCAACAAATGGGAACAATGTCTCGGTCAACTTGGATGTCAAAATCGATCCACTAGGTGGGGTTTATATCATCGGTTATTTCTACGGCCAATTCGAGGGCCTCCAAAGTGGCAGTGACTTTGCAAGATTTGTTCAACACCGTTCTGCCGCTGGGACTGTTGACTGGACGATTAAGTACACGTCCGAGCCGAGCAGCACAGTCCCCGCTCGAACTTTCGCAGCATCCGTTGACGGCAACGGAACACTATTCATTAATTCGAAGCCCAGTTATTTAGCAACAAGATGGTTTTCTATCGATCGCGAAGGTCATGTAGTCGAGAAATTGAGCCCTGCAGATTTTAGCTGCCCCGTAGGTGTGGCTGCCCAGGATGGCGGGGTGATCGGTATTTGCGTCGGAACTCCAGTCACGCTTCGTAAGGTCGACAAGAATTTCCAATTGATTTGGGAACAACCAGTCGAACAGTACCTAGACACGACCCCCAAAAGTAGCAACGTGAACGGATTCCGGCCTGAAGATGTTGATGAGCAAATCATTCAAGGGGCAAACTCAAGTATCTGGGTAATTGATGGCCTTAATTACGGAAATTTCCCACAATTACAAAACAACTTGCCGCTATCACTTCGTTCAGCCTTAGCGATGACGAGCTTTGATACCACCACCGGAGAAAAACTGGTGGCAATCAAGCATTACGGTTTGTTGCCCCTCAAAGCAGTCAGTATCGGAGAACGCGAAGTTTGGATGTCGGTTAAGACACTAGATACTTCGGTTTGTTATCTAAACGAGTGCAGCGAGGAGAACCTCAACGCTATTTTTGACAGTTCAAACGGCGAAATGAAAGGTTACACCAGCGGAAATTTCGGCATCTTCCCAAGGTTTAGTCGTTTCACATTGGTTTCCGAGGGTTACAAATACCTCTTCGAAAACGGATTTTCGACTACCAACTTGGGAATTGGTGATGGATCGTCAAAACCCGATTGGTACGTCGTCACACCATTCACTTGGACTTCACCTAGTTGGGTCGGATCTGTCAACGAATGCTTTAACGGAGTCGGAATAGGCTCCCCATCGTGCGGTGCTCAGGGTTCATGGTCCACCTTTATTACCAATGATGGACGACGCCTGATCATGGCTCTCAATAATCAACTAGCCGTTTGGGAAATCACTGGCACCAATCTGCCAAGTATCGGTCGACTCATCAGTCGACAAACTTTTTCGAGCACAATTCAGGCTGTCGATGCTGACAATCTAGGAAACATTTATGTCGTTGGTTCAACATTTGAAACCCGAGTCGTTCAGACAAATGAACTTCGTCAACCAGCAGCGAATATTCAACCTCAATCGCTTTCTGCGAACCGTGCATTTATCTCACGAAACCCCATGGGTCGTATTTCTCTTGACGTCCTCCCGCGCACCCCGCTGCGCATCAAAGTTGCAGGAACCAACGGCGTTCCATCAACTGGTGTCGGTGCAGTGTCAATGAATGTCACCGTCACATCTCCAGACGGAGAGGGTTTCATTACGGTTTATCCATGCGATTCAAAACCCGATGCGTCGAACCTCAACTACACACTTGAACAAACTGTTCCTAATGCAGTCATCGCACCAGTTTCTTCAACTGGTGATATCTGCTTCTACACGAATGCTCAAACTCATCTTCTTGCGGATATCAATGGCTACTTCCCCACGGGTCAAGGCTTCACGGCCGCTGGCCCGGCTCGAGTCTTTGACACTCGCTCTGGCTCGAGCCAAGGTCTGCGCACAGTGAACAAAGTCAAAATTGGTGGCGCTCAAGAAGTGCGGGTCAAAATGACAGACCTTGCTGGCTTAACGCCATCAACCGGAGTCGGTGCAGTTTCACTGAACATCACTGCAACCGGAACAACCGCTGATGATTTCGGTGGATATGTCACGGTCTACCCATGTGGCAATCGACCCAATGCGTCGAGCATCAACTTTATCTCGGGGCAAACAGTGCCGAACGCAGTCATTGCACCAGTTTCAGCATCAGGAGAAGTGTGCTTCTACGCACGAGGCACCACCGACCTCATCGTTGATATCAACGGATACTTTCTCAGTGGTGCAGGGTTCACACCCACAACTCCGACACGTATCGCAGATACCCGTTCTGGATCTGATCAAGGAGTTCAAACAGTGACTAAGACCAAAGTTGGGGGTGACACCACTTTGAAAGTGAAGTTCACCGACATTGCTGGTCTCACTCCGTCATCAGGTGTTGGCGCTGTTTCACTCAACGTCACAGCAACGGGCACAACTGCCGACGAATTCGGTGGTTACGTCACCGTGTACCCATGCGGAGCAATACCCAACGCATCAAATCTCAACTTTGTCTCGGGGCAAATAGTTCCCAATGCTGTGATCGCACCAGTCTCTGCATCAGGAGAAGTGTGCTTCTACGCCCGAGGCACTACCGATCTCATCGTTGACCTCAACGGCTACTTCTTGACTGGAGCAGGCTTTGCACCAATGTCACCTATTCGACTATTTGATACTCGTTAAATCAATCAGCTGAACTTGACGGGCAACGACTGAATACCGCGCACGAAAGATGCGTGGCTATACACCGGCTTGTAATTGGGGTCGACGAATTCAATTTTGTTAGTTCGCTTGAATAGTTCGGTATAAATCGAGCGCAACTCGAGTCGAGCCAAGCTTGCACCTAAGCACAAGTGCGGTCCCCATCCAAACGCAATATGTGGGTTCGGGCTGCGTGTTACGTCAAACGTATGTGGCTCAACAAACATGTCCTCATCGCGATTAGCGGCGGTGTAGTTCATGACGACTTGTGAACCCTGCGGAATCTTGACTCCACGAATCTCCACATCTTCAGTCGTGACCCGCACCATATTGACGATCGGCGTGACCCAGCGCAAACACTCTTCAATGGCCCGCTCAAGATCTTCAGGTGACCGCCGCGCAATCGCCATCTGTTCGGGGTTGCGAATCATTGCTTCAAGTCCACCTGTGATCACATTACGAGTCGTCTCATTGCCACCAACTAACAGCAACAGGGCGTTTCCAACGACATGCTCGTCGTCCATGACACTTCCATCTTCCGCCGCGACAACGAGTTTGCTCACCAAGTCGTCGCCCGGATTCTTCTTGCGTTGTTCAATGACTTCAGAGATGTATACGTAGTACTCAAAAGCCGCATTCACGACATCGTCGGTCACATATTTGGGATCATCGGCACCATTGATCATGGCGTCACTCCAATGTTGCAACTTGTCATAGTCGCTTTCGGGGGCTCCGAGCATTTCACCAATCAAGGTCATCGGTAAAAGACGGGCAATATCGGCAACGATGTCGCAGGTCCCACGAGCAACAGCAACATCAACTAAGCGATGCGCAACCTCTTCTACATGAGTTTGATATGCCGCCATTTGACGAGGTGTGAAACCGCGAGCTACTACTCGACGCTGATCGGCGTGTCCCGGATCATCGCTATCGATCATCGATGGCTGCACAATGCCATTGGGTCGCGAGCCAATGATGCCACTGGCAAAGATTTGCGCTTGCCGTTCAGCCAGGCGAATGTCTTCAATTTTTGTTAATGCCCAGATTCCATTGACGTCTTGGTACACCGGTTCATTTCGACGGATCCACTCGAGAGTCGGAAACGGATCATTTTGGTACATGTCGCGGTCAAGAATGTTTACCTTCACGTGTTGAACCTTAGTCATAAAAAAGTGCCAACTTCTAGGGCATGTCACAGTCAAAAGGTGCAACTTTGGTACCTAGACCAGCCAAAATAGACGCGTGAACCGTTTGACCTCTCTATCTCTCGCCTCTGCCCTCGTTTTCGTGACCATTGGTTGTTCAAACCGCGGCGAAGGTACGGCACCAGTCGATCCTTCCGTCGCCCCATCAACCGAAGCAACAACCGACCTACCGAGCGACTCCACCCTCGCGCCCGAGTCACCAACCATCATGTTTGGTGACCTTGAATCTCCTTGTGGTCCAGCGATTGACGGCATTACTCCAGTTGTCACCGCCGACGAAAACGGTGGATCGGCTGATGCGATTCAAGTAGCGACGCCGTCCGATAAAGGAAACTCATTCGTGCCCGGACTCAACGGCGAACTTTACGATGCGGGAGTTGCATTTGAAGGTTGGTGCAACGCTCAAGGTGGCATCGCTGGGATGCCGCTGAAGGTCATTGATGCTGATGCCAAACTTTTTGAGGTTCCGGTGCAAATGGAAAACGTTTGCGCAAATGCATTCGCTATGGTCGGCGGCGGTTGGGCGCTGGACGATCAAGAATTCCCGCGCTTCCACGAGTGCGGAATGATTGATGTTGCTGGTTTCGTTGTGACGGCAGGCAAATCACAAGCTGACAATACATACTCCCCGAGCCCAAACCCTTCAAACAAAAAAGATGAAGGCTGGTTCAAGTGGGCCGTTGCCGCCTATCCAGAAGCGATGCAACATTTTGCAACTGTCTACAGTGACATCCTCACGGCCCAAGTTGTTGAACAGCAATACCGTGAAGCTGCTGCCATTCTTGGTGGAGTCACCGTCGTTGACCAAGTCCCTTACAGTTCTGTTGGCGAAACTTCGTGGTTGCCCATTGCACAAAGACTGAAAAATAGTGGCGTACGTGCCGTCAGTCTGGTGGGAGTGCCCGAAGTTCTTCCGCAACTTACAAAAGCGCTCCAAGAACTTGGTTACAAGCTAGATCTGATCATGGTTGACGCTGGTTTTTACGCTGACGTTCTTATTAACAATGGTGGAGACAGCGTTGAAGGTGTCGTCGTACGAACAGGTTTCTCATTATTTGAAGAAGCCGACCGCGTACCAGCCGTTCAGGATTATCTCGACATGATAAAGACCTATCGTCCTGACGGCAAAGTTGCCGGCCTCGGCATGCAAGGAACGTCAGCCTTCTTACTCTTTGCAACAGCTGCAAAGAATTGCATTGTGAATAACGCTGGCATATTGAGCCGCTCATGCATCATGGAAGAAATCAGCAAAGTAGATAAGTGGACCGGCGGCGGACTACATGCGCAGGCAAGCCCTGGCACCAATACCTCAAGTCCGTGCTACCAAATGATCACAATCAAAGATGGTCAATTCACTCGCCTCTATCCGCCTCTCAATCCAACCGACGCCGATCGCGCTCTGATTCCCACTGCCACAATCACCGAAGATGGCTGGGCTTGCGACGAGTCGACCTTGATTGAACTCACTGGCGATTATGGTGATGTCAGTATTGGCAAAATCGCCAAGTAAATCAGATCTTTTCGACCTGAACTTGGGTGTCGTAAAACGACACCCCTCCGCCATAGGTCGCCAATAAATCATTAGTTAAGGCATTGACCGTCTTTGTATCTTTCGTACGGTCACCTACCCAGCCAAATGGAACCACAACCAGGCCAGGTCGCACGCGACCGCCATTTGCTGCCACTCGTGCGACAACATCTAATTCGCCTCGCTGGTTGAAAACTCGCACACGATCACCATCGGCAATCCCCCGCTCAGTTGCATCAACCAGATCAAGCTCGCAAAACATTTCACCCTCGGGATTCGCGTGATGCGGCAAGTTTGAATATGTCGAATTCAAAAAGCGAACATGAGTTTTGGGCGACATCAACGACAACGGATACTGAGCTTGACCACTCGGATCGGCGGCCATTTCAGCGCCAGCCAAATATGTCGGCAACGCGGGCAACCCAACAGCAGGTAAACCATGGTTGATCAACATTGCTTTACCGGACGCTGTTTCAAATCCGCCGTTGGCGTACGGCAATAAGTCAACGGGCAAAGACAACCGAACAAAGCCATCGGTTTTCAAATGCTCTATATCGACATCGTGCAAGGCACTGATGATTAATGACTCGTCGTTTTCAAAAAGTTCGGGCTCAGTAAAACCACACGCTGCCGACAATCGGCGCCACAGTTCAGTGTTGGCAACACTCTCGCCCAACGGCTGAATCGCTTGATGATTCCAACCTAAATAGAGATGACCCCACGACGGAACAACATCTAATTGTTCAATTTGTGTACAAGCCGGAAAAATGACGTCGGCGTATTTCGCAGTGTCTGTCATGAACTGTTCAGAAACCACCGTGAACAAATCTTCTCGCTCAAGTCCGTGACGAACTAACTCAGTGTTCGGTGCGGTGACCAGCGGATTGCCGTTGTACACGAACAACACCTTGACGGGCGGAGCAAGTGTTGTGTCGTTGAGCACTCGACCGATGTGGTTCATACTCAACGACCGACGCTCTTTGCCCGCACTCAGTGATGGAACATCAAAGACTGAATCATCCACATTTGTTGCCGCATACGAACCGACACTGCGCGAGAATCCGCCACCTTTATGGCGCCATGCTCCAGTGAGCATGGGCAGACACGTGAGAGTACGGAAGAACATAACTCCGTGCTCTCGATGCTCGGCTCCAATGAGCGAGCGAATAAATGCGGGTTTGGTGGTTCCGTAATCGCGCGCCAAAGACTCAATTTCGTCGACAGAGATACCGCATACTTCGGCAGCCCGAGCAGGTGTCCATTGCGAAACTTGTTCTTTCAGTTCGTCAAAACCTTCGGTGTACTGCACGATGTAATCGGTATCGGTCAATTCGTCGCGAATGAGAATGTGCATCACCGCCAGCATCAAGGCGACATCGGTGCCAGGTAACGGCTGAATAAAAACATCAGCGGCTTCGGCCGTGATTGTTTTCAATGGATCAATCACGACAACTTTGGCGCCATTGGCACGAGCTTTTTCAATGAAAGGCCACAAGTGTCGATTCGCCAAACGTGTATTTGTTCCCCACAACAAAATCAATTGCGAATATTGAATATCCATCGGATCATTCGCTAAAGGCGATCCGAGTGTCAGTGTCGATCCGACCATGGCAGTTGCTCCACACAACGAATCAACTTGGCGCGATGCACCAACCTTGGCGAAGAATCGTCGGTCAAGCGAATTCATTTGAATCAGACCTTGCGTGCCTGCCGAACCCCAGGGCATCACGGCCTCGCCACCAAACTCGGCCGATACTTCATGGACCTGTGAAGCCACTAGATGTAACGCTTCATCCCAAGAAGCTTGACGGAACTCTCCAGTCCCCTTGGCTCCAGTTCGAATCAGGGGATGCAAAATACGGTCGGGGCTATAGACACGATCTAAAAATCGGTTGACCTTGGGGCATAGTTCGCCTTGCGAATAGGGATGCTGAGCATTACCCCGCATTTTGACGGCCACGCCGCCTTCGACCGTGACTTCCCAGCCACAGGTATCGGGACAGTCGTGATGACAGGTGCCAAGAACAACGTGGGATTCAATGCTCTGCACAGAAGTCATGTTTCTATTCTGCCAGCAAGTGACTCGCCCGTGATCAGGGTTTATGATCTTGAGAGAATTACTTGACTCCTTGGGGGAAATTATGTTGAACGAAGCCCTTGACCGCTCACTCATCACCGACTTGTTGTCGCGTTATACCTGGGCCTTAGTCGACCGCGATTGGGAAGCTTGGCAGAAAGTCTTCACTCCCGATGCCCATGTTGATTATTCAACTGCGGGTGGACCAGTAGGTTCACCAGCTGTGGCTGCCGAAACATTCAGCGGCATGATGTCGATGTTTGATGTGTCGCTCTCGGCAGGTGGCAATGTCGCCATCACTTTCGAGAATGATGACACCGCCAAAGTTCGTTCGGTGTACACGATGACGATGCGTATCCCCGGCGATCAACCGACTTACATGCAGGCCAGTGGTTGGTACAACGACACCATCGTGCGCACCGCAAATGGTTGGCTCATTAGCAATCGCTTTGAACAACTCGCTTACGTCAAATAAGCCTGATCATGCCGTTACCTTCAAAACGCAACCCCGAAGAACTTGCCCGCACGCTCGAAGTATGGTTCAGCAAACAGTTTGGTCATGCTTGCACGATCACCGATGTTGGAATTCCGGAAGGTACTGGCATGAGTAGTGAGACGTTGCTTTTCACTCTTCATCACAACGGACTCGTTGAACCAGTTGTGACTCGTCTGAACCCCGACATGAACGATTGGCCAGTTTTCCCGATTTACGACATGGTTGCTCAGGCCGGGGCTATGCAACTAGTTGGCAACAACAGCAACCTTCCAGTGCCGAATGTTCGATTCCTTGAAACCGACACTTCAATTTTGGGTTCACCTTTCATGGTGATGGATCGGGTGAATGGTCGGGCGCTACCCGATATGCCCCCGTACGTATTTGGCGGAAGTTATATGGATGCCATGTCGGTTGACGATCGACGCGAACTTGGTCGCGAGGTAGCGCGGGTTCAAGCTCGCATTCATGCCATCAATTTGTCAACAGCAATAGGCGATGTATCTTTTTTGCCTTCGCGCGATGGCGATGCAATTGATCGCCTACTAGCCGAGCAACGCGCCTATTACGACTGGGCGCGTGGCGATCTGCAATTACCAGTCATTGAGCGTGCACTCGTATGGCTCGCTAGTCACAAACCTGCTAACCCCGGTCCGACCGTTATCAACTGGGGCGATGCACGTCCTGGAAATATCTTGTTTGATGGCCTCACACCCACTGCGGTTCTTGACTGGGAAATGGTCAATGTTGGCCCTGCCGGAATTGACGTCGGCTGGTTGATCTTTATGCATCAATTCTTTCAGTCTTTGGCTGATGTTTTTGAGATGCCGGGCTTCCCCGAGTTCTGTCAAACCGAAGACATCATCAAAGCGTACGAAGGCGCAGGCGGACGACACATCGAAGATCTCAATTGGTACATCGTGTACGCCAGTTTGCGTTTTGCAGCAGTAGCTATTCGAACATCACTTCGTGGTGTCGCATATGGCGAACGCGAAATGCCTGACGACCCCGAAGACCTCATCATGCATAAGGCCATGCTGTACGAGCAGATTTCTCTGTAATCATCATGATGATTCAGAAAAATCAAAGCCGAGGTAGTTCCAGTCTGCGGCTATTGGCATTGACCATCTTGATTACTCTTGTTATGAGTGCGTGTTCGCAGTCTTCTGAAACCACATCGAATTCTCAAACTTCCACGATTGCCGAGAGCACATCCGCGCTGCCGCTGCCAGCCGAAAGTACCAGTACCACTTCCCAAAATACAACGACTACGACAACCATTTCAAAGCCTCCACCGCCACCCAGCTTTGATCCTCTTCCTCCCACTTCAGAACTTGAGAAGCTTGATCTGAAATTAACTCCAGTTGCAGATATCCCGCTTGCTTTGGGCATGGCTTGGAGTGATGAACAAAAATATTTTTATATCATCACTCAAAAGGGCGAAGTATTCCGCACTCCACACGACTTTTCGACGGTCGAACTGGCAATTGACTTAGTCGATCAAGTCACTCCCTACTCTTTCGAATCAGAACGAGGAATGACTGGTGTCGCAATTAGCCCCATTGATGGTCGACTCTTCTTGACATATAACGATCTCAACAAAGACACAAATGTCGTTTCGTATGCCTTCAATAATGGAATGCCCGATCCTTCAACTCGCAGGCTCGTTCTCTTTGTCAAGCAACCTGGCATTAGCCATAAAGCAGGGAATCTCATATTTGACGAAAGCGGAGCCCTCTATATTTCCCTCGGCGACGGCGGCGGCAATAAAGGTGCGACATCGCAGGACTACACCTCGCTGCTCGGGAGCATTTTGAAAATCATTCCTAACATCGACAATGATGGCTACGCAGTTCCTACCGACAATCCATTTGTTGACGACCCAACACGCGCACCAGAGATTTATGTCAAGGGACTTCGCCAACCTCACAGATTCGCGCTCAACCACGCCAATGGAGATATCTACATCGGCGATGTGGGCGAAAGTGATTACGAAGAACTGAATTTCCTTCCCGCTGGAACCTCAGGGGTCAATCTCGGATGGCCCTATATGGAAGGGCTCGAACAGCGCAAGAGCGGAGGGGCGTACGAATTCACCCCTCCGATTTACCAATTCGCTCATCCCAGTTGGATTGCGATCATTGCTGGCTTTATTTATCACGGAGAAAAAATACCGAAGATGAAAGGCGCTCTCATCTTTGGTGACATGGCAGGAAAACTGTGTCTTCTTGGGAGCGACGGAGTCACCGCTCTCAATATTTCGGAAAGCGGCAACATCTTGACCTCCTTTGCCGAAGGACCAGATGGCGAGCTTTATAGTTTGAGCCGACTTGAGGGTGTCAAGCGAATTGACCCCGCCTAATTCTTGAATGAGTTAGTTCTTGAGTAGATCTGGGCGCATAGTTGATATTTGTCGACGAATACCTTCGCGCCAATCAATGGACGAATGAAACCCGACATTGTGGAGTTTCTGCAAGTCAGGAACAATTGAGGCAATCGTTGCCGTTGTCGGATTAAACGTTGGCGCGATGCCAGTCAAGCGACCCATCTCTTCACACCAATCTTCAATTGAGACCAACTGATCGCCGCCCCAGTTCACAATTTCAGCACCGGTATTTGCATACGAGAGCAAATACGGAATACTGCGATTGATGTCGTCGGCATGAATTGGTGTGTACGTCGTTGGTTGATCAACGTGTACTGGCACTGGGATATTGCGTTCCATCATCATCAAGTGAAATGACATCCAGCCATATGCATCACCGTACGGAACATTCAGACGAGCGATCACCGTCGGAACGCCAAGTCGCTTTGCAGTGTGCTTCACCAAAACTTCGCCAGCGATTTTCGAAATGCTGTACGTCGGCATTCCAGGCATCGGACGATGACTGTCACCTAAGAGATCGGTTTCTTTTCGTGCTTCACCGTGCTTTGGTTCATACACCGCGGTCGATGAGCAATGGAAAAATGACAACTTATCACTTTGATTTGCGGCAGCTTCTAAGAGATCGGCACTGCCATGCGCATTTGACGCAAATGCTTCGTCGAAATTGCTGCTCTTCGCCACTGCAAAGTGCAAAACCAGATCAAGATCACTTGGCACTTCGTCGAGTTTGCCCTTTTCTAAATCGATGCTGACTGTCTGAACGTCTTTGTCGTGCCATGGTTGACGCTGTGCCGGATCCTTGAAACGTGCTGCACCATAAACAGTGTTACCTTGCGCAGCCAATGATTCAGCAAGCGGGCCGGCAACCCAACCAGTAACGCCAGTGACCAAAATCTTTTTGCCAGAGATTTGCTCCACAGAGCTCACCACAACTCGTCGGTGTAGGTGTCGGTTCCGAAAACGGTGTTCTTGAATGGGCTCGTCCATAAATGCTTTGCGAGTCCACTTGATTCAAGATCGGCACCAAACTTTGCGTAACCATCTTTCCATTCTGCTGCGGGATCGTGATCAACAAAATGAATCTGCATGAAGCGCTGATCGGCCTTGGGTACACGAGGAACATCCGGCGGAGCATCATCAAGCAGTGGCAACAAAGTTGAATAGTTAAAGACGTCGGGTCCCCACGATGACGCGAATGCCCGTGGAGCCCAATTGTTTTGCATCCACTCGCTCATCTGAGCGTGAGTCACTCCTTCGTTTAATTCGCCAACATTGACAATGATGCCGGGGTAACCGCGGTCGAGCGCCAGTTCGATATTGGTGGTTGTTTCGGTGCGAGTCATTGACCATTGGTTGTCGTACAACTGGGTGTGAATATGGGTGCGCTCGGCGAACATACGGCCAGTGGCATGCAGATTCTTGACCGTGTCAACGCTCCAACGATTCCAATCGTCGTGGTGGCCCTTGAGCACCCAATAAATGGCGAGATACGAACCCGACATCGGGTCTGGGCTCATTGGCGAATCAGCGGGATAACGCAGGGCCTTCAGGTCGCGTGTCGAGACAAAGCGATCTCCGGCGAACGAGTAGGCACCAACGAGTACGCCACCATAGAAGTGATCTCGTTCGTACCAACGGTTGTATTCAACTTCGTGACCCTTGGTGGGCTCGACCATCGTGAACAACAAGGTTCCAAGTTCAATTGGGTACTTCTTCATTACTCCCCCTTCAATGCACCACCAGTGCATTGCTTGACCAAATTGTAGATGTTTCTGACTCGGTATCAATTATCAATAACGAGATTTGGTTCTTCGGTGAGAATCCACTGAATGTTTGACGAGTCCATGAACTTTTCAATGTCTTCCATGACTAACGGAAAATCAGGTTCGCTCATATGAGCATTGAACTGATCTGCCGAATCAAAGATCTGAATCGTGACGCCATCAAAACCTGGCTCGTGACGACTACCTTCGGCGGGCCACACCGCCGGATGCTGTTCGTAACGACGAACATACTTTGCTGCCGAACAATTCTTGATGAGTGGTCCGTGGATGTTGAACCAGTAGTCAAGAAATTCTTGATGAGTTGTTCCGGGCTTGCGCTTCAGAAGTGTGACGAGTCGAATCATGGTCGTGCCTTTCGTGTTATTAAATTTCTATTACAAACCTAAGAATGATCCACCATCGCAGATGATGGTTTGCCCCGTGACGAACGAAGAATCGTCGCTGGCCAAAAAGAGCGCGACCGAACCAATGTCGTCAGTGATATCGCCAACACGGCCAAGGGGTGTCCGTGCTTCGATGGCTTGTTGAAGCGCGGGATTGCGATCAAATGCGGTCAATAGCGCCGGACTTCCAGCCACTGGACCAATGCAATTCACCGTGATCCCAAATTCTCCCCACTCACGCGCCAGGCTCTTGGCGATCGCCCGCTGGGCCGCTTTAGCTGGCGAATAGAGCGGGATATTCGCGCTGCCCTCAACGCCTGACGGAGACGTAATCAAAATGAGTCGTCCTCCGCCCTCGCCTTTTGGTCGGGCGGATGATGCAATGAGATGAGGCATTACCGCACGCGCGCAAAAAAGACTGGCCCAGACGCCCGTACGCGACATCGGCGTCCAATGCTTATCGATTTGCGCTTTTTCTAACTTGTGGGGAATCCCGCCCATGAACGCGTTGTGCACCATGACATCAAGTCGACCAAATTGCTGAACTGTGTCGGCTACGCATGCGTCAACCGATTCTGAAACCGACACATCAGTGACGATGCAGACTGCCTGTCCGCCTGCAGAACGAATTGAATCAACTACTGGTTCGCCGGTCTCGGCACGACGAGCCGCAACGACAACGGTCGCTCCTTCTTGGGCAAGACGACGAGCGATTCCTTCGCCAACGCCTTGGCCAGCTCCGGTCACTATTGCAACGCGATTTTCTAATCGGCGAGCATTCACATCCACAGTCCTCCATCACAGACGATGGTTTGGCCAGTGATATCACGAGAAGCTTCGCTACACAACCAAGTCACAACCCCCACCGGGCTCACTTCGTTGCTCAGTGATCGAGGGGCAATCGCGACAGGCCCAGAAATGTTTGCATCAATCGAGAACCAATGCGGCTCAACAGCAACAGCATTCACCGTGATCCCGCTTGCTCCCCACTGCCGCGCCGCAGACTTCACCAAGATGCGCGCCGATTCGGCCAGCGCAGCCTGAGGCGCGTAACAAGCGCCACCTGACATGCCAGTGGTGGGCATGACTACAACAATGCGCTCACAATTCGTGGTGTGGGCTTCTTGAAGAGCCGTGATGACTCGTTGCATGGGTTGTTCATAGATCTCATGAATGTGCTTATCGGTCAATTCGGTGAGGCTTGAAATTGAGTTTTCCCCATTGAGATCAACAACTATCACCGCGCTGCGCGTATCAGAATGCACCCCATCGCGAAGAACTTGCGCAAGCGCACCTTCGCCCGACACTTTCACACTCATGAAATCCCAGTTCCTGTATTCAAATGCGCCGAAGTATCACCATGAGCGTCGACAAGCATGATGCGTTGAGAAAATGCCCATTCGCCTTGCGCATTTTTTACAAATTCGTCGTGATAACGCCCCGATGCCACAACCTGTAACGGTAATTCATCAAGCACATTTTGTAGAACTGTAAATTGCGAGCGGGTTCGGACCGAGCTCGGAGAGTCTGCTTCAAGAATTGTGTTGGTCACGAGGTGTTTGGTTCGTGGGATCCCCTCGTAAGTCTTCACGAAATGGTGTAATACGGCCCCAACCTGAGTTCCAGGAACCGGCGATTGATCTGGCCCAGCCATGTAAACCGGCGCTTCTCCAAAAAGTTTGGACACCCCATCAAAATCACCGGCATCAATACGCTCGGCGTACGAGTACAACAAATTGAGGATTGCTCTTTCATCTCCGTAATTCAGCATGTTGACACCGTAGACCAACTACGGTGAAGGTGTGGCTGACAACATTGAAGATCCCACCCCTATTGGCAACGTGTGGCCGATGGCGGGCGAACAAACCGACGAACTCGTGCGCGCGGCTTTCCCCTTACGACTCGGACTCGCCGAAGGCAAAGTAGCGCTCGTGACCGGTGCAGGACGCGGTATTGGTGAAGCCACTGCCCGACTCTTCGCAGTCGAGGGGGCTGCCGTCGTCGTTTGTGACATCGACGGAGATGCGGCTCAGGCCGTCGTTCGGTCAATTCAAGAACGTGGTGGCGAAGCATTCGCGGTGGCAGCCGACCTCACCAAAGAAGACGACGTCGCCGCTGTTATTAACTCGGCGATCGACAATTACGGTCGACTTGACTGTGCGGTCAATAATGCCGGCGTCAGTGGAAGGTTCGGTTCATTTATCGACCTTCCGTTGCATGAGTGGCAACACATGATCAATGCCAATCTCACAAGTGTCTTTTTGTGTCTCAAGTACGAACTCGGCGTTATGGCAGCCCAAGGTTCTGGGGCAATCGTCAACGTGTCTTCTGGCGCCGGTGTCGTTGCGGCTCCTGGTTTGCCTCACTACACCGCAGCCAAGCATGGCGTGCTCGGTCTCACCAAGTGTGCAGCGCAAGAGTTTGCCGCTAAAGGCGTGCGTGTGAACGCGATTCTGCCTGGCACAACGCGCACTCCGATGATTGAGGGATTCATCAACGGTGATCCCAAGATCGAAAAGATGGTCAGCCGCGGAATCGGTCGTGGGTATTTAGGTGAGCCATCCGAAATTGCCGAATCAGCCGTTTGGCTATGCAGTGATCGAGCCAGTTTTGTATGTGGCGAATCATTGTTGGTTGACGGTGCAACTGTCTGTCGCTAAATAATCGTTACGCCCAGGACGACAGAACTTCGGCCACGCTGTGTTGGCCAGAATGACACGGGACTCCAGCTTTCGCTTCAGTGCGTGAAAAACGCGGTGCTGCTTGAGCCTGAACAACTCCGTTGATCGTCACAACCGTTCCCCGTGCCGCAGTGTGAGGATGCGTTGTGACTTCACTCGGCGACAGCACGGGCGCGAAGCACGCATCTGATCCATCAAAGATGGCTTCCCATTCAGCACGCGTCTTTGAGCGAAAAACTTCGGCCATACGTTCTTTCGCGGCTAGCCAAACTTTGCGATTGTTCTGTTCGGCCGGTTGCAGCAAAGCATCATCAGTAACACCGAGACGGTGTACAAGTTCAGCATAAAACTGTGGCTCAATCGCTCCAACTGACACCCATTTGTGATCGGAAGTTTCGTAGACGTTATAGAAATGAGACCCACCATCAAGGTGATTCGTTCCGCGTTCGCCCCAAAATCCATTCGTAAACGCCGAGAAAAATGGTCCGAGAATCATCGCTGCACCATCGACCATCGCTGCGTCAATCACCTGTCCACGTCCGCTGCTGAAACGTTCAACAACTGCGCAAGCAACTCCCATTGCCAATACCAAACCGCCACCGGCAAAGTCGCCAAGCAAATTGATTGGTGGAGTGGGTGGCTGACCCTCGTAACCAATGAGATGCAACGCGCCCGACAACGAGATGTAATCAATGTCGTGCCCTGCCGTATGGGCCAACGGCCCGTCTTGTCCCCAGCCTGTCATACGGCCGTAAATCATCCGTGGATTACGTTCACGTACAACATCAGGTCCGATACCGAGACGCTCGCATACACCTGGTCGAAATGGATCAATGAATGCATCAGCCTTGTCGGTGAGGTCAAGCAAAGTCGCGATATCTGTTGGGCTCTTTAAGTCGAGTGCGATACTGCGCTTTCCACGCATCATCGGATTTGTCGGCAGACGATCGCGATTGACGCGCGCTGCGACTTCGGGCCGTTCAACTGCAATGACATCAGCACCAAGATCAGCCAAAATCATCGCGCCGTATGGTCCTGGTCCTTGACCAACTAGTTCAATGACACGAATTCCTTGAAGTGGACCAGCCATTATGTTCAGCCTTCG
Source organism: Bifidobacterium breve (assembly GCA_945889715.1). GTDB lineage: Bacteria > Actinomycetota > Acidimicrobiia > Acidimicrobiales > Ilumatobacteraceae > Casp-actino8. The sequence goes on from CAMDCI010000002.1 coordinate 26,993, forward strand.
ATACCCGCGTCGGTCATTGCCTGCTGCTTAGCCCAGCGATAATCACTCTTGCCGGCTGGCGAGCGCACCATCTGATCAACCAATGTGAGTTGACGCGGTACCTTGTAGCCCGCAACATGAGCACGGCAATGTTCTTGCACGCTTTCTAACGTTGGTGACGTACCAGGGCGAGCCTGCACAACTGCCGCGACACGTTCTCCCCAACGATCATCGGGAATTCCAACGACGACAGCATCAAACACTTCGGGGTGTGCCTTCAGTGCATTCTCAACTTCTTCGGGGAAAATCTTTTCACCACCGCTATTGATGCAGACTGAACCGCGACCGATCAAGGTAATCGTTCCATCTTCTTCAAGACGAGCGAAGTCGCCAGGGATTGCGTAACGCCTTCCATCAGGTGCAGTTACAAATGTCGCGGCCGTCTTTTCTGGGTCTTTGTGATAACGCAACGGAATGTTTCCGGCACGCGCCAGTCGACCCATTTCGCCCGGTTTCACTGGCAACAAATCATCGCCAAGTACTACTGAGTCTCGTCCAGCCTTAATTGTCGGGCCGCCCTTTGATTGCATGCCTTTGCCAACCATCGTGATGCCATTGGCGCCGCCTTCGCTTGAACCAACCGCATCGGTGATCACAACGTTCGGGAAAAGATCAATGAATTGTTCCTTGCATGATTGCGAAAAGAGAACAGCGCTTGAACTGACTGCAAAAAGTGACGAGAGTTCATGCTTGTCAGTGTTGGCAGCGACGTAGTCGAGCAATGGTCGAGCCATCGCATCTCCGGTGATCATGATCAAGTTGGCTTTTTCGTTTTCGACGGTGCTCCACACGTCTTCGGGATCGAACTTGCCTCGCAAAACAACCTTGTTGCCCACAAAACTTTGGGCCATCACGCTCCATTGCGAAGCACCATGCATCAACGGGGGTAATGGGTACGACACCAATGGGAAACCGTTGCGGCCCTTTTCAACGAAACCTTCTGGAGACGAAACTTTGTCTCCAGTCATGATGTCGATACCGCCACCGAGAGCCATCACCACATCGCCATGGCGCCACACAACGCCCTTGGGCATTCCGGTAGTGCCACCCGTGAACAAGAGGTAGATGTCGTCATCTGAACGGGGGGCAAAATCGCGTATCTCACTATTGCTGCCCAAAACCTTTTCGTAATCATCGCCAATGATGAGCATCGGCAACTGTGGGGCGACCGAACGAGCGCGATCAACATATTCGGGTTCGACGATGAGAAACGTCAGATCGGCGTTGTCAAAAAGGTACGCAAGTTCATCTTCAACATAGCGATAGTTGATATTCACCCAAACCGCGCGGATCTTAAAAATCGCCCACAGCGCCTCTACCCACTCAACACGATTCAGCGCGTAGATGCCCACATGATCACCGGGCTTAATCCCTTGTGATTGCAAATGGTGCGCCAACTGATTGGCGCGACGATCCATCTCGGCGAAAGTGCGACGGGCGCGTTCGTCCACGATGTAATCGCGGTCTGGCCATTCATCAGCCGCAGCTTCAAAGAGGTCGGCGAGGTTATAAGTCGTTGCTGGCATATGTGTGTGCTATCACACTGCCGTCGATGAAGCCGAACCACCGCGCTTCGTAGTAGAAGATAAGGGAGCAATTTCATATCTACTAAGGAGAAATTATGTCTGGCACCGAGCATCTCTTAACCGAAGTGGTGGGGCACACATTGGTCGTCACCATGAATCGACCCGAAGCCAAGAACGCCCTCAGCCCCGCAATGATCGTGGGCTTGGCCGATGCTTGGGTTCGACTCAACGAGGACGACGACATCCGCTGTGCGATCTTGACTGGGTCTGGCGGGTCTTTCTGCACTGGCATGGATCTCAAGGCCCGCGCCAATGACGATGCCGGTCCCAACCCCTACCAAGAGCGCTGGGCGGCCGACCCCGATCTGCACTGGAAGGCACTGTTGCGGCACTACCGCATTCGTAAACCGTTGATCGCTGCCGTTGAGGGATACGCCGTCGCTGGTGGCACTGAGATCTTGCAAGCAACTCATCTTCGTGTGGCTGGCGAGAGCGCGACGTTTGGAGTGTTCGAAGCGAAGCGTGGATTGTTTCCTGTCGGCGGAAGCACGGTTCGATTGCAGCGTCAGATCGGATACACCAATGCGCTCGAGATGTTGCTCACTGCACGCGGATACACGGCGGCTGAAGCCAAAGAAATCGGTTTGATCGGACACGTGGTGCCCGATGGCCAAGCGTTGACGAAGGCTCTGGAGTTGGCTGAGATGATTTGTGCGAATGGTCCGCTCGCAGTCGAGGCAATCTTGAAGTCGGTACAAGAAACTGCGGCGATGCCCGAAGCCGAAGCACTCAAGCTTGAGTTTGAAATCGGCTGGCCGATCTTTGCGACGAACGATTCAAAAGAGGGGCCCCGGGCGTTCGCCGAAAAGCGCTCCCCCAACTGGACCCGCACCTGACCTGACCATTTCCTACCACTTTGGAATTTGGCTGCCGCCTAGCGGCAGCCAAACACCTAAGTGGCGGAATTTTACTCTTTAGGGTTTGGTGGAGGAGACGAGCCACATCGCGAAGAACTGGCTTCCGCCGCCATACGCGTGCCCAACGGCCTTCTTAGCACCATCAATCTGATGCTCGCCGGCCTTACCCATCACTTGCATCGCCGCCTCACCGAATCGCAGCATTCCCGATGCACCAATCGGATTACTCGACAGCACTCCGCCCGACGGATTGATCGGTAGCGATCCACCCATTTCAGTGATGCCATCTTCAACCCAGCGCCAGCCTTCGTTGCGCGGAGCAAATCCCAAGTTCTCTAGCCACATCGGCTCGAACCAAGCGAACGGCACATACATCTCAACGACGTCGATTTCTTCAGCAGGATTCTTGATTCCGGCCTTACGCCACAAATCAGCTGCGCACATTTCGCCAGCCACCGGACTCACTTGCTCACGTCCAGCGAACGCGGTCGGCTCACTGCGCATCGCCGTCGCGTGCACCCAAGCTTTACGTCCCGCATGCTTGTCGGCTCGCTCTTCGCTCATCAACACCAACGCCATTGCACCATCACTTGACGGACAGGTTTCGATAAAACGAATCGGATCCCACAACATCGGAGTCTCAAGCGCCTTCTCGAGCGTCCAATCGGGTTCATGCAAATGTGCATATGGGTTCTTACACGCATTCGTGCGATCTTTCACTGCAACCATCGCACCGATGTGCTTGGGGGCTCCAGAACGACCGATGTATCCACGCACAATCGGCGAGAAGTAACCGCCAGCGCCAGCATGCACTGGCATACCGAACGGGATCGGCACGCTCAGCGCCCACATCGCATTGCCGTCGCTTTGCTTTTCAAAGCCGATTGTCAAAACTGTTCCGTGAATTCCGGCCATCACATGTTGCGCTGCAACAATTGCTGTTGATCCACCTACAGAACCAGCCGTGTGAACACGGAACACCGGCTTGCCATGAGCGGCCAAGGCATCGGCCAGCCACAGTTCGGGCATTGCGACACCTTCAAGTGAATCTGGTGCCTTACCAATCACAATCGCATCGACATCAGCGATCGTGATGTTGGCATCAGCCAACGCACGGTCGACTGCCTCGCGCACCAAACCTGCAATTGAAACATCAGCACGACAAGCAGCGTGCTTAGTTTGACCTACTCCGACGACTGCACAAAGTTCAGCCATGTCACTCACCTTCCATGACGCATACCAAATTTTGTTGCAACATTGGTCCACTTGTGCAGTGAGCCAAAACTCGATCGGCCGCACCAGCAAAAATGCTTTCGGCCGCTTCAGCGAAACGCGCAAGACCTGCGGCCATCGCCGGGTTCGCCACCAATGCTCCACCACTTGGGTTGATATGAGTTGATTCACTCAAACCCATTGCGTTTCGCAACAGCAACTCTTGATGTGTATACGGGGCATGAAGCTCGGCAACATCAATACGGTCTTTAGCGACTCCTGCTTTTTGGGCCGCGATCGCTGCTGAAGAACTTTCGATCATTGAACGAGCACCCAAACGTTGCGTATCAATGCGGTGATCAATTCCGCGAATCCATGCCGGACGTTCGGCTAAACGACGTGCAACATCGCCAGCGGCTAAGACAACTGCGTTGCACCCGTCTACCGGAGTCGCGCAGTCGTGCGCACGCAACGGATTCAGTGTGTACGGCATCGCCAACAAATCGTCGACCGACTCATTGCCTTTCGTAAAGGCAATCGTGTTGTTATGCGCATCACGTCGGCTTCGGGCAGCAACTTCGGCCATCTGTCGTTCAGTGACAACGCCAGCTTCGAGACATGCTCGGGCTTGCAGTGCAGCCAACGCATCGAAACCGGGCTTGAGCGGCGCCACCATGTACGGGTCGGTTTGCAAACTGAGAATTTGGTCAATTGGTCCTGATGTTGATTTTCCATTTGAGAAAACAAGAGCAACATCAACTTCGCCAGTTTGAATTTTCACCCATGCTTCATACAAAGCAAAGGCACCATCGGCTTCAACGTGGCTTTCAATAATCGGCGGCCAAGCGCCAATTGCATCAACTGCGGCAACGAAGCTAAAAGGCTGACCACTCATGTAGTCACAAGATCCGTGACACCAGAAGCCAATGTCACTACGTTCAATTCCGACTTTGTCAAGCAACTGTTGAATGACTGGCAACAGAATTTCGACTGATGTGAAGGTGCTATTTACTTCGCTCGGACGTTGAGCTGTTCCGACGATTGCAATATCTCGTAGCGCCATCAGCTTGCTCCCGATTCTGAACCCATCACGCGGTCTGGTTCACCGGTGGGGCGAAAGTGTTGAATGTTTTCCAAACTGGGACCCCACTCAGATTTGTCTTTCCACACTGGTTCAACGCGCATACCAATGCGCACATCTTCTGCTTCGCACTCTTGAATGAGGTGCTGCATCGAGATGTCAGCACCGTCAAGCAAAATTTGCGCAGCCACATACGGTAATTTAATTTTTTGTCCTAAGAACGGAACGTTGACGATGCAAAAAGTTGTGATCGTCCCCTTCGGTCCAACTTCAACATCGCCAGCCAAAATTTTGGCGCACTTCGGACACACACCATTGCGCGGTGGGAAATACACCAGAGCACAACTCGGACAACGTTTGCCGACAAACTTGCCATTCATGAGACCTGCGAGGTGGCTTGTCGCATTAGGACCAGCTGACCAGTTGTAGGTCACGCCAATTGGTTGACGAAGTCGTACCAATCCATCGGCTTCACTCATGACACACCTCCCACAACATCGAAACAGGCAATGTCGGTGACGCCGCCTGGTCGGTCTTGCGCCCAGCGCACCTTGACTTTCGTGCCAATCGCAATGTTTTCGAGCGAACCGGCGTCGACGGCGTGCAACATCGGTACATCGGCCCCGTCAATTGTGATCAATGCCCATGCGAAAGGGTGGCTCAATGGCTGACCCTCAACGGGAGTTGACTGCCAAGCCCAGGTTGAGACCGTTCCTGTATCGGATAGTGACACCCATTCGGTCAATTGGGCTCCGGTCACTGGATCGAATTCAGCCGGCGGAAAATAGACCCGGCCATCGCTACCGCGAGTTCCCTCGAGCCGACATTCGGACAACGAAGTGAAGAACCGTGACAACAAAGTGCCCACAGTCCTTTTGTATGGGTAAGCGACTTCTAGTGGCGCAACAAAAACATCGCCCACCATCGAATGAGATGTAGTTCCAGACACGACAAGTTTTTAGCACGCCTCAACAGCTCGATACTTATCGACACGCCGATTCTCGTGCTCTTGTTTCAAATTCTTCCTCTTTCTACTTTGGGTCAAGGTTGCTAGTGTCATGAACGACGTCGGGTCATGGGGATGCCGATGTCGTAGGGGGATGACATGACAAATTCTTCGAATTTTGGGCCACTGAACTTTGGTCGTACATTCGCAGCGCTCACCTTGGTCGCACTCGCAACTGTCGGCTGCTCGAATCGAACTGCCGACGACGCCGCGCCAACCGCGGCACCTGCAACCGCCGCTCCTGCCGCGACAGATGCACCAACAGGTACCGACGCTCCCGTCACGACCGATGCGCCTACTGGTCCGATGTTCGGAACAATGGCGAGCCCGTGTGGTCCAGCAACAGACGCAGGTGTCCCCACAATTGCTGACGGACAAAATGGCGGCGACACCATCAAGCTCGGTACTGCCAACGACCACGGGTACGAAGGCGCACCAGGCACAACGCTTGAAATGCTCGACGCCGCCAAAGCATTTGCTGGTTGGTGCAACGCCCAAGGTGGCATCCGCGGTCTACCGATTGAGATTGTCGACCTTGATGGCAAATTGTTCTCGGTTCCTCCCTCGATGGAACAAGCATGTAGCGAAGTGTTCGCAATGGCCGGCGGCGGCTGGGTCTTTGACGACCAGATGTACCCACGATTCCACGAATGCGGAATGATTTCATTCTCTGGCTATGCCGTGAGCGCAACAGCGTCCATGGCCAATGGAAAGATTCAGCCGATTCCCAACCCAGCCAATGAAAAGCCAGCTCAATGGCTGAACTGGGCCAGGGACACCTATCCCGAAGCAATCAAAAAAACTGCGCTTATCTACGGTGACTTTTTAACAACCAAGAATGTCGCCGATCAATTAGCAGCAACGATGAAGGTTGTTGGCGGATACGGCGAGCCGTCAATGATTACTTATAACCCCGCTGGCGAAGCTAACTGGACTCCTTTTGCACAAAAATTGAAATCCGAAGGCATCACGTTCATGTCTTTCGTTGGAACTGACTCAAACTTGGTCTTGCTCTACAAAGCAATGCGCGAAGTTGGTTATGTACCAGACGTCGTGCTGAACGATGCCAACTTCTATTCGTCCATGATGGTCGCCGAAGGTAACGCCGCCTCCAACGAAGGCTTCTTAGCCCGAACGATGTACGCACCTTTTGAAGAAGCCGACGATTTCCCTGGTATGGCCTCGTACTTAGACATGATGGCGACGTACAACCCAGAGGGACGCATCGCCGGTCTTGGATTGCAAGCAACTTCTGCCTTGCTGATGTTTGTCACCTCCGCTAACGCATGTCTTGATAGCAACAACAACGTTCTCGAGCGTGAATGTGTATTGGCTCAAGGCATGAAAATTGATTCGTGGACCGGTGGTGGGTTGCATAGCGAAACCAATCCCGCCGCAAAGACTGCGCCAAAGTGCGGACTCATCATGGGTGTCAAAGATGGCAAATGGGCTCGCATCTACCCAGAGGTGGGTTCAGCCGATGACAATGGTGGCGGTTGGCATTGTGATGAAAATGGTGCAGTCGAAATTGTGGGCGACTTCGGCGATGTGACATCTGGTGTTGATCCAACTCGGCCAAACTGAGTCGGCTTCAATGTGATGAATCGATCTGATCTCTGATGCAAGAACTTTTGACGTTCACCATCATTGGTCTGTCTACGGGCGCTATCTATGCAGTAGTCGCCAGTGGCTTGGTAGTCACGTACACAACATCGGGCATCTTCAACCTTGCTCACGGGGCGACCGGAATGCTGGCTGCATTTACGTATTGGCAATTGCGATTTGACTGGAATTTGCCTGCTCCAGTAGCACTCTTTATTACTTTGTTCATCTTGTGCCCGCTCTTTGGCATACTCACCGAACGTTTCGTGATGCGCGGGTTACAGGGCACCTCCGAGGTCGTCAAACTGTCGGTGACAGTTGCGTTGTTTGCATTCATGATCGGAATCGCTAACTGGATTTGGCCGAGCGATTCAAGCCGTGAGGCCTTCTTAAAGTTCTATGAAGGAAACAAGGTTTCAATTTTTGGCATCAATATCAGCTGGCACAAACTCATCACCTTCGGTTGCGCAATCTTGGTCGCAATCGTTTTGCGCCTATTGCTCTTTCGAACTCGTATGGGTGTAGCAATGAGAGCGGTTGTTGACGATCGTGCACTCACCGAACTCAACGGTGGTCGCCCTGACCGCGTCGCAATGTTTGCCTGGTCCCTCAGCGCCATGCTCGCTGGCCTCGCCGGGATCTTGCTAGCTGGCGAACAGCAACTCAACATTGAGCCACTCGTTCTTTTAGTCATCAATGCTTACGCTGCGGCCATCATTGGTCGTTTAAAGAATCTGCCCATGACATTTGCTGGAGCCGCTGTTCTGGGTTTGCTTGATGCGTACTATCTCCAATTCTCTGACAAGTCTTGGTTCCCCCAATCAGTCATGGGATTCGGAATTTCTGGGATGCGCGCGTCGATCCCAACAATCGTTCTTTTCATCGCACTTCTGGCTCGTCCACAAAGTCGATTGCGGGCCGGTGTCGTGCGTATTCGCGAGCAAAATAAAGTTCCGGCCTGGAGCACTTCAGTGCTAGGTGCTGTTTCGCTGATCACCATCGTGGTTGCTATTTCTGGAATGCTCACCCGTTCCAACACTCTGTTACTCCTGAATGGATTTACTTTCGCGATCGTGGCTTTATCGCTCGTCCCGCTCACCGGATACGCCGGCCAGATGTCGCTCGCTCCATTGACCTTTGCGGGCCTTGGTGCGATCGCTATGTCAAAACTTCCAGGCGATGGAAATTTGCTGACGTTGATCGCAGTAGTTGTGATCGTTGCGCTCATCGGAGCCTTAGTTGCGCTTCCCGCTATTCGACTCTCCGGAATTTACTTGGCACTTTCAACTGCAGCATTCGCAGTCTTGGTAACGAAACTTGTTTTTAATCAGAAACAAACTTTTATGAGCGGCAACATCGCAGTACCGGTGCTCGACATTCCATTTGTTGAAATCAATTCGCCGCGCGGTCGCTTGATTTTAGCTTCGGTGGCATTTTCACTTTTAGGTCTCGGAGTCGTAGCAATTCGACGGAGCCGACTAGGACGCCGCCTCATTGCTCTCAAAGACTCACCCGTAGCGGCGGCGACTTTAGGTATGAGTCTGACCCGCACCAAGCTGGCAGCATTCTCTATCTCTGCGGGCATCGCTGCTTGCGCAGGCGCATTAGCCGGTGACAAAGTGAGCCCGCAGCAATATGACTTCACACAAAGCTTGCCCGTCGTCTTGCTTGCAGTCGTTGGCGGTGTCGGAACTGTTGGTGGTGCATTGTTTGGCGGGTTGATGCTTGGGGGCAACTCGGTTCTTGCAACAGTTGTTCCAACCCTAAAAAACGTCACCAAAATTCTTCCTGGCACAATCGGAGTCACTCTTGGCCGCAACCCCACCGGGGCCGCGTCACAAATTGCCGACTCCTTTCGCTCGCTAGCCAATCGTTGGAACCTTCTTGCATTTGCAGCAGCTGGCGGAATTGTCATCTGGGTTCTTGATGCCCAATACGTCATTTCGCACTGGGCGTTCTTCATTGGTGGTGTCTTCTGGATACTGGCTGTCACCCCCAACCTGGTCGGAATTATGCAAACAACAACAACTCGACGAATGATCGCCAGTATCTATCTAGGAATCGGTCTCGTTGTTGCAATTTCAGTTGATTGGGATAACGCCGTTGACTCGACGGGTAAGCGTCTCATCGCTCTCATTCTGCTCATCGCTTTGTTTGGAGTTGGGGCACAACGAGTCACCGAAAATGCGCCACGCATCCATCGCTCCTCACCCGACGTCATTGGTTTGACAACAGATTTCACTGACGAAGAACTCGATCATGCCGAGCGTGAGTTAGGCGTGGTGCTCTGATGTCACTTCTTGAAGTTCGTGGTGTCATGGTGCGCTTCGGAGGCGTGATGGCCATTGGCGGAGTCGACCTTGATGTTCAAGCTGGCGAAGTCACTGGTCTCATCGGCCCTAACGGAGCGGGAAAGACAACTTTGTTTAACGTCATCAGTGGAATGCAAGAGCCGACGGCGGGTTCGGTGCAGGTCAGTGGAGTTGATGTGACGAACGAAGCTCCACACCGCCGAGCCAAGCGGGGTCTCGCCCGAACATTCCAACGCCTCGAATTGTTTAGTTCACTGACCGTACGTGACAATGTGCGCGTTGCCGCCGAACTTGCGGCGCTCACAAACATCGACGAGACAGTTGACAACCTGCTTGAAAAAGTTGGAGTGAGTGATTTAGCCGAACAAACAGCAGGCGATCTTCCCACCGGATCAGCACGCCTCGTTGAGATAGCTCGTGCTCTTGCAACCGGTCCGCGTTTGCTACTTCTTGATGAACCAGCTTCTGGTCTCGACGAAGCCGAGAGCGATCGACTTGGGGCACTACTACGCGAACTCACTTCCGACGGACTTGGCGTTCTGCTGGTTGAACATGACATGAGTTTGGTGATGCATGTGTGCGATCGAATTTTTGTTCTAGATCTCGGATTCATCATCGCTAACGGGACACCCAGTGAAATTCAGCACGACCCCAAGGTGCTTCAGGCATATCTCGGAGCGCCATCATGACAAACCCGATACTTGAACTTCGCAATATTCGTGCCTCGTACGGATCAATTGAAGTACTTCATGGAGTGAATCTTTCAATCGGTCGCGGGGAAGTTGTTGCCTTGCTCGGTCCTAATGGTGCGGGTAAGAGCACCATGATCAAAGTTGTCAGTGGACTCTTACGACCCACATCTGGCCAACTCATCGTGGGTGGTCGTGATGTCACCGGTGCAGCGGCAAACGCACTCGCTCGAGCCGGGCTGTGCACGATCCCTGAAGGCCGTGGCATTTTCCCCAACTTGACTGTTCGTGAAAACTTATTGATGGCCACATACAGCGGTCACAAGTTGTCAGACATTGAAGAACGCACCTACGCCCGCTTTCCACGCCTGTCTGAACGTCGCACACAACTGGCTGGAACCATGTCGGGCGGCGAGCAGCAGATGTTGTCATTGGCCCGAGCCCTCGCAACCAATCCGGTGATTTTGTTGCTCGATGAATTGTCGATGGGTCTTGCTCCCTTGATTGTTGCCGAGTTATATCAGCAGGTCGCGGCGATTGCTGCTGAAGGAGTCTCAGTTTTGGTCGTTGAACAATTTGCCCGTACAGTTCTCGGGGTTGCCGATCAAGCTGTTCTCCTGGCTCACGGAAAAGTGCAAGTATCTGGCAAAGCATCCGACATCGGCGAAGATGTACTTGCCGGCGCATATCTAGGTTCATAATTCTCTGACAAACCAAGAAACGGACACGACCATGAACGAAGATCGAATCCAAACCTTTACCGAAGAAATCGGCGAATTGAAGTTGCGCGGCGCACGCGCTGATCGCGAACGCTGGTTGTTGATCTTGGGCGGTCTCGGCCTCGTTGCCGGTGTCGGACTGGCGATCTTCGGTGGCTTCCAAGCGAGCGGGACCACAAATTTGGGCGACCAGGTTGCATTCTTGGCAACTGGAACATTGATTGGCCTCGCGCTTGTCATCGCTGGCGCCGCATTGTTTATTCGCTACTCAATTGCTCGCTTCATGCGCTTCTGGTTAGTGCGTCTCGTTCACGAGCATCGCAGTGAAACCGACCGCGTGATCAGTGCCCTCAAAGAGATCGAAACAAAACTCAATAAATAGTTCTTAGCGAGCGCGGTAGGTGCCGCCGCCAAGACCGCTGGTGTCTTTGTTCAAGCGCTTCGACAAGTGCATTCCTTCAAGAATGAACTCAACTGCTGCTGCGACACTGGCCGCGCTGTCATCGCCGTCAATGAGCGAATCAACAATCGGGCGCAGAGCCGGGATATTGCCAATGAGCATCGCCTGTTCTTCGGAAGGCACATCTTCACCAGTGTGAACAACAATGCCTTCTTCAAAAGCAGTGAGCACAGCTCCCGTTAGTTCTGGACTCACAACTTGGCGATAGACGGTGAGAACAGAAGCCTTAATCAGATCGCGCAACACTTGCCCCTCGCGACCTTCTTCGAGTGCTTCAATTTCAATCTTGCCGCCAGTCGATGCGGCAAAGGCATCGAGGTCGCACACTCGGGGCACAACATTGGTTTCACCCAAACGAAGACCACGTCGCAAAGCATTGGCTGCCATTACTTCATAGTTGCTGACACTCAAGCGAACACTGACACCGCTGCGTTGGTTGACTTGACTACTACTACGTGCCAACTGGCTAAAGGTGGCAACTACAAGCTCCAAATATGCCGGAACCGAAACCTTGATGTCGCCCACACTTGGCGGACGAGCTTCTTGGCGAATGATCTGTACTTCAGTAGTGGCCTCAAGCGGATAGTGCGTGCGAATCTGGCTGCCGAAACGATCTTTCAACGGCGTGATGATTCGACCGCGATTGGTGTAGTCCTCGGGGTTGGCTGATGCAACGAGCAAAACATCAATCGGTAAACGAATCTTGTAACCACGCACTTGCACATCGCGTTCTTCAAGAATGTTCAATAGCCCGACTTGAATTCGTTCTGATAAGTCAGGAAGTTCGTTAATGGCGAAGATGCCGCGGTTGGTGCGCGGTACTAGGCCGTAATGCAATGTGAGTTCGTCACTGAGGTAACGACCCTCTGCAACTTTGATGGGGTCAACTTCGCCAATGAGGTCGGCGATTGACGTATCGGGAGTCGCCAACTTTTCACCGAAGCGCTCATCACGATGCACCCACGTAATTGGTGCCTTGTCACCCTTTTGGTCAACCAGATCGCGAGCGTGCTTAGAGACGGGGTTGTAAGGATCGTCATTAATCTCACTACCCGCAATGATGGGCAACCACTCATCAAGCAAGCCAGTCAAACTACGAATCATGCGGGTTTTGGCCTGACCACGCTCTCCCAAAAAGATCACGTCATGTCCGGCCAGAATTGCATTCTCGAGTTGCGGCATGACGGTGTCTTCGTAACCAAGGACTCCATCAAATAAGGGCCGCTTCGCCATGATGCGCGCAACTGCATTGCGACGCATCTCTTCTTTGACGGGACGCGACACCCATCCGGATGCTTTCAGTTCACGAATATTGGCCGCTGAGGGTGCCTGAGAAATTGACATATCTTGAGAGTAATCCGCCATTGCCGAAACGCAGTGGTCGTGCCCTTTCTCTACTACCGTCTGAGGTGTGACAATATCGACCGAACATGAGAATGAGATGTGGACATCTCTCGATCTCTCAGGTCAATGGCGCGTTACTAAGGCGACTGATGATGCCCTCCGTACCAGCGTTGGGCTCGATACCGACGATGAAGAATGGCCCACGATTCATGTACCAAGCCATTGGCAATCACACCCGCTCTTTGCCAGCGAAAACGGACCACTTTTGTACCGCAAAGATTTTGAACTTGGCATGCCTGGGGCCGGTGAACGACGATTCATTGTTGTCGATGGACTTTTTTATCAAGGCGACGTGTGGCTTGATGGCGCGTACTTGGGTGACCCCGAGGGTTACTTCATTCCACATGCTTACGACATCACGGCGCTCTCAACACTCGATACCGAGCACGTTCTCGCTATCGGTGCGACATGCAGTCCACAGCGAGACAAAAAGGCTAAGCGCAATATCACTGGGGTCTTTCAGCATTGGGATTGCATCGACTCCGATTTCAACCCCGGTGGAATTTGGCGCGGGGTACGCATTGAGCGATCTGGGCCCGTGCGTATCGATGCCTTGCGAGTCCTGTGTCGAGATGCTAATGAAGCACGAGCCAACGTCCGCCTGAGTGCACGCCTCGATAGCAATGACGAATTACCAATACGAATCATCACCTATGTCAATAACAAAGTTGTTGACGAAATCGAGAAGTCTCTCGCTAGTGGCATCAACAGCATCGACTGGGATATCGATATCGACGAACCCAAGTTGTGGTGGCCATGGTCAATGGGAGAACAAAACCTCACCAATATCCGAGTTGAAGTTGTACATGACCATGCAATCAGCCACTCGGTCAGTCGACGCACTGGATTACGCGAAGTTGCGGTTCAAGATTGGGTGTACTCCATCAATGGCGAACGGATCTTTTTAAAGGGTGCAAATCTTGCACCGACTCGCGCCATGTTGGGTGATGCCACCGAAGTTGAATTACGACGCGATATCGAACTGGCGCGTGAAGCTGGCCTCGACTTAGTGCGTGTTCACGGCCATATCTCGCGAACCGAGTTGTATGACGCGGCCGACGAACTTGGCATGTTGATCTGGCAAGACTTTCCACTGCAATGGGGATACGCCCGACAGATTCGGCGAGAAGCAGTGCGTCAAGCCGAAGAGGCGGTCAACATTCTTGGTCATCATCCGTCAATCATGACCTGGTGTGCGCACAACGAACCGTTCACATTTAATGTCACTCCGGGCGAATCTTTTGACATCAAGAAAATGGCCATTCCATTTCTTGCCGGTCACCAACTTCCGACGTGGAACAAAAGCGTCCTCGACCGCTGGGTCAAACGTTCGTTTGAAAAAGCTGATGTCACCCGACCAGTCATTGCGCACAGCGGCGTACTTCCCCACTTGCCCACTCTTGATGGCACCGACAGTCATTTATACTTCGGCTGGTATCACGGTGATGAACGAGATCTTCCTGGCTTCGCCGCCAAGATTCCGCGCCTGATGCGATTCGTCAGCGAGTTTGGCGCACAAGCAATTCCTGAATCTTCAGAATTCATTGATACTGCCGCATGGCCCAATCTTGATTGGGAAAATCTGGAAAACAAATTTGGTATGCAGCGGGGCAACTTTGAAAATCATGTTCCGGTCGCCGCATTCGATAATTTTAATGACTGGCGTTTCGCGACGCAGGTGTACCAGGCCGATGTCATTAGATACCACATCGAAACTCTGCGCCGTTTGAAGTATCGACCGACGGGTGGATTTTGCATGTTTGCTTTAAACGATGCGATGCCCATGATTTCGTGGAGCGTGCTTGATCATCACCGAGTGCCGAAGTTGGGCTACACCGCGCTCGCCGAAGCATGTCGGCCAGTCATTGTGACCGCCGATCGTTTACCGGTTTCAATGCGACCTGGCGATCAACTGCGAATCGCCCTTCATGTCGTGAGCGACCTGCATCGCGAACTTGAAAATGCGACAGTCACTGCAACTGTTGAATCAACTGGCGACCCACAGGTCTGGAAATTTGAAGGCGCGATTGCTGCAGACGACTGCACCCTGGTTGGGCACATCATGATGACAGCACCGTTTGCCGAAGGCCCGGTGGTATTAGATCTGACGCTCGTTAGTGGAGATGTCGTTGCGACAAACCGCTATCAAACGGTTGTCATAGCAAAATTGACATAGCAAATTAGCTGCGCGAGATTTCTTTACGGTTCTTGAACTTGGACTTGCGGTAGTCCTTGTTCATCAATGCAATGACGTCAATCGAAATTTCTTTCGGGCACGCCGCTTCGCATTCTCCATGATTGGTGCATGATCCGAAGTACTCATCCATCGTCTCAACCATGGCCTCAGTGCGCTTGAAACGCTCGGCCTGACCCTGAGGCAACAAGTTCAGGTGAGCAATCTTGGCAGCAGTAAACAAGTTGGCTGCACCATTGGGACACGCTGCAACACACGCCCCACAACCAATGCACTGCGCCGAGTCCATTGCTGCATCGGCAACACTCTTCGGAATCGGAATGAGGTTGGCGTCGGGCGCACCACCCGTGTTTGCCGAAATGAATCCACCAGATTCGATGATGCGGTCAAATGCTGAACGGTCAACCATCAAGTCTTTGATGATCGGGAATGCCGAAGCACGCCACGGCTCGATCACAATTTCGTCACCACTCTTGAACTTGCGCATATGCAACTGACAGGTTGCAGTGCTGCGCTCTGGCCCATGGGCTTGACCGTTGATCATCAACGAACAAGTTCCACAGATTCCTTCACGACAGTCATGGTCGAATACCACGGGCAACTTGTTCTCGCCGATGAGTCCTTCGTTGAGCACATCAAGCATTTCAAGGAACGATGCTTCATCGCTGATCTCGGGCATGATGTGATCCTCAAAGTGACCCTTGTCGGTCGGACCTGACTGACGCCAGATTTTGAGTTTGAGGTTCTTGAGATGGTTGCTCACTTGTAGCTCCGTGTCGCTAGGTGAATTGCTTCAAAATTGAGTTCTTCTTTATGGCGAATTGACTTCGTTGGGTCGCCGGTCCATTCCCAGGCAGCAACGTGGGCGAACTTTTCGTCGTCACGCATCGCTTCGCCTTCTTCGGTCTGGTACTCGGCGCGGAAGTGGCCGCCACAGCTTTCATCACGCTCGAGAGCGTCACGGCACATCAACATGCCCAACTGGAAGAAGTCATCAACACGACCAGCTTTTTCAAGCGTCTGGTTCATGCTCTCGGCATCACCAGTGACTCGTAAATCTTTTTGGAATTCTTCGTACAGTGCTGGCAGTTCTGACAACGCCTTTTCAAGACCTTGTTGTGTGCGCTCCATGCCGCAGTAATCCCAAATGATGCGGCCAACTTCGCGGTGGAAGTAGTCGGGCGAACGGGTTCCCTTGATGTCGACGTAGCCCTGATAGCGAGTTTGCGCGGCCATCTCGGCTTCTTTGAATGCTGGGTGATCGGTGCCCGGAATTGGCTTATTCAACATTGGTGCCAAGTAGTTGCCGATTGTGTACGGCAACACGAAGTAACCGTCGGCCAAACCTTGCATCAGCGCCGAAGCGCCTAAGCGGTTTGCACCGTGATCGGAGAAGTTCGCTTCGCCGGCGGCATACAAACCAGGAATGTTGGTCATGAGTTCGTAGTCGACCCACAAACCACCCATGGTGTAGTGCGTTGCTGGGTAGATGCGCATCGGCATGTCGTAGGGATTTTCGCCAGCAATGCGTTCGTACATTTGGAACAAGTTGCCGTAACGCTCTTCAACAACATCTTTACCAAGACGATTGATGGCGTCACTAAAGTCGAGGTACACGCCATTTTTCAATGGACCAACACCACGACCCGAATCGACTGAGCGCTTGGCAGCGCGTGACGAAATGTCGCGCGGTGCCAGGTTTCCGTAACTCGGGTACAAACGCTCGAGAATGTAATCGCGCTCTGCTTCAGGAACCTGTGAAGCCGAACGGGTTTCATCTGGATTCTGTGGAACCCACACGCGGCCATCGTTACGCAACGACTCTGACATGAGTGTCAACTTCGACTGTGTGGGGTCGCTCTGTGGAATACAGGTTGGGTGAATCTGCGTGTAGCACGGGTTCGCGAATGCTGCACCTTTGCGGTGAGCGCGCCATGCAGCAGTGACGTTGCAGGCCATTGCATTAGTCGACAAGTAGAAGACGTTTCCGTATCCACCAGTTGCCATAACAACTGCGTGTGCCGAGTGTGAAACAACTTCACCGTTCACCAAGTCGCGAGTCACGATGCCGGCGCAACGACCTTCGATAGTGACAACGTCTACCAGTTCAGTGCGGTTGAACATGCGCACATTGCCAAGACCAATTTGGCGAGCAAGTTGCTGGTACGCGCCAAGTAACAACTGCTGACCAGTCTGACCGCGCGCATAGAACGTACGACTCACTTGTGCACCACCGAATGAACGGTTGTCGAGCATTCCGCCATATTCACGGGCGAATGGAACCCCTTGGGCAACCATTTGGTCGATGATATTCACTGACACTTCTGCCAAACGATGCACATTGGCCTCGCGTGAACGGAAGTCTCCGCCCTTAATGGTGTCGTAGAACAAACGGTGAACACTGTCGCCGTCGCCCTGATAGTTCTTCGCTGCGTTGATTCCACCTTGTGCAGCAATCGAGTGGGCGCGACGCGGTGAATCGTGGAACGTGAATACATCAACTTGGTAACCAAGTTCGGCCATGGTTGCCGCGGCTGATGCACCAGCGAGTCCCGAACCAACAACGATGACCTTGAATTTGCGCTTGTTACCAGGCGCAACCAACTTGGCATCTTCTTTGTAGGTATTCCACTTGTCGTTAATCGAGCCAGCGGGGATTTTGGAATTGAGCGTGATCGTCATTTTGAATATCTCCTAGTAATTCCGTGTGTACCGGTCAGCCGACAACGCCGGCAAGAACTGCAATCGGGAACGAAACATTGCCAACGACGATGATCGTGGCAAATGAGGTCGCAACAGCGCGACGCCATTTGTTGAAACGCGGATTGTTCCATCCAAGTGATTGAAACAGGCTCCACACACCGTGGAACAAGTGCGTACCTAGTGCGATGTTGGCCAAAATGTAGAAGACGGCCACGGGGACTCGCTCAAGACTGAAGGCCACTGCGCCGTACACATCTTTCAATCCTTCGGAATCTTTGGTGCCGACATATTCATTGACTGCACCGGCTCCGAAAGTGAGGTCGAGTAAGTGCCAAATCAAGAACAACAAAACAATGATGCCGGTGTAGCGCATCGTGCGACTTGCAAAACTTGCAACTTGGTAATCGCGTTCACTTTGGTATTTCACGGGACGGGCCTGCTTGTTCAGCACGGTCAACGAGTACGCCGCGTGAATGTGCAAGACAGCCATGGTCAACAATCCGCCACGAAGGATCCACAACATGGCCTTCTCGGGAAGGATTGGGTACAACAACTTTTCTAAGAAGTGGGCGTAGTGATTGAGGTCCGATTGACCCATGTACATCTTCAGGTTGCCGATCATGTGGAAAAGGACAAATCCCAACAAACCAATTCCGGTGATGGCCATGACGTACTTCTTGCCAACGGCTGTTCCATATAGATCAATCAAAAACGGCTTGCGCTTGCGAGCGGTTCGTTCGATTGCGGTTCCGGAAACCGGACCCCTCTTCATCACTGTCTGCGCCATCGTGACCTGCGCCTTTCGAAAACGGATGCGGTTCATCGCACGATGAACCCGCTTTGACGCTACCCCCCGAGCACCCGTTGCCCTGAAATCAACCGCCGAAAAAGCTCCCGAATCGACAACCGTCACAAACCCCCGCATAAAAATTTCTGAAAGTTTCCCGTCACTAATGCCGTGTCATGTCGCACTGAGGGTCGCAAATTATCTACAATTCATTCGCCCGTGGTGGGTGGCCAACCGGGCCGCCTCCGAGTGTCCCAAGGAGTTACTAGTGTTCTCACTTTTTGCCGCAGAAGGCGGATGGCAGTCATTTACTCTTAAAGGTGGCGAATGGGCAGTGTTGTGGTTATCCGCAGCATCAGCGCTCATGGCCCTCGGAGTTGGATTCTTCCTCGTTCGTAAAGTCCTCGCTGAAGATCAGGGTTCGCCCAAGATGCGCGAAATCGCTAAAGCGATCCAGGATGGTGCTCTTGCCTATCTCAAGCGTCAATTCAAGACCATTGCGGTGATCTTGGTGCCCCTGGCAGTCATCGTCTTTGTGACATCGACCAAGATCCTTAAGCCCGATGATTCGGTCGCCTTATCGTTTGGCCAAGCTGGATTGTGGCGCACCATCGCCTTCATCTTGGGCTGTGGAGCCTCAGGTCTCACGGGCTACATCGGTATGACCTTGGCAACTCAAGGAAACGTCCGTACCGCCGCCGCCGCTCTCAGTGGCAGCATGCCCCGAGCCCTCACCGTGGCCTTCCGCACGGGTGGCGTGGCTGGTATGTTCACCGTCGGTCTTGGTCTTCTTGGTGCCACTGGCATCATCATGGCTTTCCAGAACACCTCGTCTGTGATCCTCATCGGCTTCGGCTTCGGTGGATCGTTGTTGGCGTTGTTCCTTCGAGTTGGTGGAGGAATCTTCACCAAGGCTGCCGACGTCGGCGCCGACTTGGTGGGCAAGGTCGAAGCAGGTATTCCTGAAGACGATCCCCGTAACCCCGCAACCATCGCCGACAATGTGGGCGACAATGTGGGTGACTGCGCCGGTATGGCCGCTGACCTCTTCGAGAGTTACGAAGTCACCTTGGTGGCCTCGATCATTCTCGGTGTGGCTGCGTTCAACTCAATTGGTCTCAACCCCGCCCTCGGTTTGGTGTTCCCCTTGGCCTGTCGTGCCATCGGTGTGATCGCCTCAATCTTCGGCGTGTTTGCTGTCAAGGCAAAAGATGATGAAACCGATGCCTTGAAGCCAATCAACCGTGGCTTCTTAGTGGCAGGCGTGATCACTTTGCTCGGAACTCTGGCTCTCGCATTGACTTACGTTGGTAACGATAAGGGTGTGCTTGACAGCGAAGGAAAAGTTCGCCTCTTGAGTGGCGCCGGCTGGCGCGTCTTTGGTGCTGTGGCAATTGGTTTGATCCTGGCGCAGTTGGTCAGTCGTCTGACCGAGTACTACACCAGCACGCATTACCGACCAGTGCAAGAAATTGCTGAGTCCTCGCAAACTGGTCCTGCCACTGTTGTTTTGTCGGGTACCGCCTACGGACTTGAGAGTTCTGTGTACGCCGTGATCGCCATCGCTATCGCCATCGGCGCAGCGATCGGTCTTGGTGGCGGAAACCTGACTTTCAGCTTCTACCTAGTCGCCTTATGCGGCATGGGAATGTTGGCCACCACTGGAGTCATTGTTTCTGAGGACACCTTTGGTCCAGTCAGTGACAACGCTGCTGGAATCGCTGAAATGTCCGGCGAATTCCACGGTGAGCCAGCAAAGATCATGGTTGCACTCGACGCTGTCGGTAACACCACCAAGGCAGTGACCAAAGGCTTTGCCATCGGCTCGGCTGTTATTGCTGCCGTGGCTTTGTTTGCTTCATACATTGAGACAGCTGGTGCAAACTTGAAGGACAAATTGGGCGAGCCACTTGTTGACGGAGTCACAAACCTTGCCGACGGCGTGTTCAAACTGCCTGAGTTAGCAATCAACGTGGCCGAGCCCAAGGTATTCATCGGTCTGCTGATCGGTGGATCCATTCCGTTCTTGTTCTCGGCATTGGCAATTCGCGCCGTTGGTCG
>CAMDCI010000003.1 GCA_945889715.1 Bifidobacterium breve
GTTGACGGAGTCACAAACCTTGCCGACGGCGTGTTCAAACTGCCTGAGTTAGCAATCAACGTGGCCGAGCCCAAGGTATTCATCGGTCTGCTGATCGGTGGATCCATTCCGTTCTTGTTCTCGGCATTGGCAATTCGCGCCGTTGGTCGCACCGCTGGAGTTGTTGTGCAAGAAGTGCGTAATCAGTTTGCTGATGGCGGCATCATGGCCGGTACCAAGCAGCCCGACTACGGCCCAGTGATTGACATCTGCACCAAGGCCTCATTGCGCGAACTCACCACACCAGCTCTGTTGGCAGTGCTAGCTCCCGTTGTGGTCGGCTTCGGCATTGACTGGAAGGCTCTCGGCGCATTCTTGGCCGCAGTTATCTTGGTTGGTCAGTTGATGGCCAACTACCTCAGCAATGCTGGTGGTGCTTGGGATAACGCCAAGAAATACATCGAAGATGGTAAGTACGGTGGCAAAGGTAGCGAATCCCATAAGGCTGCCGTCATTGGTGACACTGTCGGCGATCCGTTCAAGGACACTGCTGGTCCGGCGTTGAACCCGCTGATCAAGGTCATGAACTTGGTTTCCTTGCTGATTCTTCCGGCAATCATCACACAGGCAGACAATGGTTCGCGTTATGTGATCGCTGGAGTAGCTCTCGTGGTCATCATTGGATCGCTGATCTTCTCAGGTCGTCGCACTGACGGCATCGCTGCTCTTAGCAAAGAGACAGTTGCTGCTCACTGACCAGTTGTATTCATAGAACTGCACAAGAGGCGCCCGTAAGGGCGCCTCTTGTGTTTGTCGAGATATTTAGAACGGTCATACCGACGTAGCGGCAAGTAAGGTCGTCACATGCTTGCGTTGTTTGATATCGAGTCCTGGCTCGACAAGGGTGGTCTCGCTCTTTTGGCCGCCATTGTGTTCGCCGAATCCGGATTACTCATTGGGTTTTTTCTCCCTGGTGATTCGTTGCTCTTTATCGCTGGTTTTCTTTCTTCGTCCGCCGGGGGCAACGTTCTCCCCGCTCTACCGATAGTTGCTCTCGTCACTTTTGTCGCAGCAGTAGCCGGCGACCAAGTTGGATATCTCTTTGGACGCAAGGTTGGCCCAAGTTTGTTTGATCGGCCCCAAAGCCGACTCTTCAAACCAAAGAATATTGAGAAAGCCCACGCATTTTTTGAAAAGCATGGTTCAAAAACCATCGTGATGGCGCGTTTTGTCCCGATCGTACGTACCTTTGCACCCATCGTCGCTGGCGTCGGCAAGATGAACTATCGCACTTTTGTGATGTACAACATCATCGGTGGAGCTCTCTGGGGAATCGGCATCACCACGCTTGGATACTTCTTAGGTGAAGTGTCGTGGATTGAGAGCAATATCGAAGTCGCCCTCATTCTCATCGTCCTCATTTCGGTTTTACCGATGCTGATTGAAATACTGCGCCACCGTCGTGCCAATCGCAAGTAACG
Organism: Bifidobacterium breve; assembly: GCA_945889715.1. GTDB lineage: Bacteria > Actinomycetota > Acidimicrobiia > Acidimicrobiales > Ilumatobacteraceae > Casp-actino8. The sequence continues at coordinate 1,461 of CAMDCI010000003.1, forward strand.
AATTTCGCTGGCAGACTAAACGCTATGAGTAATAACGCCGTTCGCTATTTAAGCCTCGAGTGGATCGACGCTCTCACCAAGGCTGTGGCAGCCAATGAAGCAATGGCAGCGGTTGCCGGCGATCACACTGTTGGTATTACTCAAACCGTTACAGGTGGACCCGAAGGCGATGTCACGTATCACCTACAAGTTGCCGATGGTCGAGCAACTTTTGGTGCTGGTGCCGCCTTTCCCGAAGACGTGCGTTTTGAACAAGATTGGGAAACAGCCACAGCAGTTGCGACCGACAAGTTGAACGCTCAACAAGCCTTTATTACTGGGCGTATTCGCCTGTATGGCGATCAAGAAAAACTGGTGGCAAGTACCCCGGTGTTTGCTGCATTAGATGGCGTATTTACCACCGTGCGCACGTTTACTGAATACCGCTAATCAGTTCGTTATTTCTTTGAAGAAATAACAGCCAAGGCGACTCCGCACAGTGCTCCGCCAACCAGATACGGCGAACCAATTGATACGTGGTCATACAACACACCAGCGAGGGCAGGGCCAGCAACACGCCCAAATGCGTTCACGCCTTGTTGAAAACCAAGTGCCTCACCACGACGATGATCGGGAACACGGCCCGATACCAAACTCGACAAGTTCGGAGTTACTAAACCTTGGCCGACAGTCAATAAGGCCAAAGCCACAATTAAGAGCGTCCAATTTTCAGCCGCTGATAACACAATCAAACCCGCGCTGTTCAGCACAAGCCCCACTTGCAACGAACGTTGCGTTCCGAGCTTGGCGTTAATGGGTCGAATCAAACCACCTTGCACCGCTACCAACACAACACCGACGCCAACGAATATCGCCGCGACTCCGCCTTCGGTCAAACGAAAGCGATCACCAGCAAGGAGCGAAAAAGTTGCTTCAAATCCGCTGAAAGCAACGATGGCGGAAAAGCCAGCAACTGCGAGTCCCCACAAGCGCACTTTGGCCTTGGTATCACTTTTGGCTGCATCGCGAGCGGCCTGTCGCACATCGGCTGGACGAGTTTCTGGCAATCGACGCCACGCCACGATTGCATTGATCAACGCAACTGTGCCGGCGACAAAGAATGGAATATGTTCACCACCGAGCGAAGCCAATCCGCCAAGTGCCGGACCAACGACAAACCCAACACCGAATGCAGCACCCAACAAACCCAACAAACGTGGACGTTCTGATGGAGGAGCTAAGTCAGTGACGGCACCTTGAGCGACTGCCACGCTTGCGCCTGATGCTCCATCAAGAATGCGACCAAGAAACAACACCCACAATGCACCGGCTGCACCAGTTACAAATGAACCAACTGCGGTACCAAGCAACGAAATCATGATGACCGGTTTGCGTCCAATGCGATCAGAGAGACGTCCAAGCAAAGGTGCAAATACCAACTGTGCCAACGAGAAAGATGCAAACAACAATCCGACTTCAAGACCGCTTGCGCCAAATCGCTCGGCATAGCGACCCAAGATGGGGACAACAATGCCAAAGCCCACGAGATCGAGGGCGACGGTTATCCAAATAGTGCCAAAACCTTGGGGCAACGGAACTTTGGCAGCCTTGTCACGATGGCCTACGGACTTCTTGAACACGATGATTCACCATACGTCAACGACGTACGGTGGTGCCTGCTTTATTCGTTTCTACAATCCATCCGGCCGCGGTTAACTCGGTGCGCAAGGCATCGGCCAGTGCGAAATCTTTAGCCGCACGCGCTGCATCAAGTACCGCTGCTTTGTCGGCGACGTCTGATGGGATTTCGGATGCTTGCTTGAGTTCTAAACCGAACGCAAGACAAATCTCGTTCACTGCAGCCGACAACGACGATGCACTCTGATCGTTGGCATCGAGTGCCGCGTTGGCTCGACGAACCGTTTCAAAAAGCAATGCAACTGCCGATGAGGTGTCAAGATCGTTATCCATAAATTCGCGGAACTTGGCAATGACTTCCGAGTCTGGCATGGCCCCTTGCGACACAGCCGACGTGCGCGCTGCAAAAGAATCAAGTCCGGCCAAAGCATTCACTGAAGCATCAATGTTGTCTTGACCAATACGAACTGGCCCACGATAATGCGTTTGCAGCAAAACTAAGCGATAAGCACGTGGATCATAATGCTCAAGAAGATCAAGCAGATTGGCCACATTGCCCAAACTCTTCGACATCTTTTCGCCTTCGGTATCAACGACGAAACCGTTGTGCATCCAATGATTGGCAAACGTCTTTCCAAGAGCAACCGCCTGAGCGCGTTCGTTTTCGTGGTGCGGGAACTTGAGGTCCATACCACCGCAATGCAGATCGAAGCCTTCGCCCAAAATGTCGAGACTCATGACGACACATTCACTATGCCAACCGGGTCGGCCTTCGCCCCACGGTGACTGCCATGCTGGTTCGCCAGGCTTGCTGAACTTCCATAATGCGAAGTCGGCAGGATTCTTTTTGTTACCAGCACCAAAAACTTCGCGATCGCCACCACCCGACAACATGTCGTCAAGAGATTGGTGCGCAAGTAATCCGTAATCGGGCACCTTTAACACATTGAGGTACACGCCATCTGCAGTGACATAGGCGTTATCTCGGCCGATGAGTTCGCCAATCATGGCAACCATTGATTCAACGTAGTCAGTCGCGTGCGGCACATCGGTTGGACGCTGGACATTCAACTTGCCCATCGCCTTGAACCACACGTCTTCGCACTTGAGGGTAATTTCTTCCCACGGGCGGCCTTCTTTGTTGGCGCGGTCAATGATCTTGTCGTCGATATCGGTGATATTCGAAACCAGGCGCACTTCAAGACCCGACCATTCGAGGTAGCGGCGCAAAATGTCATACACCAAAGTGGCTCGGCCATGACCAAGGTGGGGTGGGCCATACACAGTCGGGCCGCACAAATAGATACCGACTTTTCCGGGGGTGCGCAAAGCGAGTTCGCGGACCTCTGAAGTTGCGGTGTCGTACAGCCTGAACATGAAAAACGAGCCTACGCCCCCACGGCCAAGACACCTATAACCTGCAACCCATGGCAGTGACCGAATCGGCATTTGATCCGACCCAAATTCCCGAAAAGCCCACCCTTGACGGCATCGAAGCCGAATGGGCTCAACGGTGGCAAGACGAGGGCGTCTACGCCTTCAATCGTTCAGCAACTCGCGATCAGGTGTACTCAATCGACACGCCACCACCGACGGTCAGCGGTTCGTTGCACATGGGCCACGTCTTTTCATACACCCACACCGACACCATTGCGCGTTACCAACGTATGACCGGCAAGTCGGTTTTCTATCCGATGGGATGGGATGACAACGGTTTGCCGACCGAACGTCGCGTCCAAAACTTTTTTGGTGTGCGTTGCGACCCGAACGTCGCGTATGAACCTGGCTTCACTCCCCCATTTCGCGGTGACCCGCCCAAAGATCACCAACCCATCGCAATTTCACGACCCAACTTCATTGAGTTATGTGAAGAACTCACGCACGAAGACGAAAAGATCTTTGAAGACCTCTTCCGTCGACTCGGCTTGTCAGTCGATTGGGATTATCTCTACACAACAATTGAAGACCGCAGTCGCCGAGCCAGCCAACGCGCGTTCTTGCGCAACTTGGCCCGCGGTGAGGCGTACACACAAGAAGCACCAACTCTGTGGGATGTCGATTTCAAAACCGCGGTTGCGCAAGCAGAACTTGAAGATCGTGAACGTCCGGGCGCATATCACAACGTGGCTTTCGCTCGTAGCGACGGTGAAGGCGACGTTGTCATTGATACAACACGACCAGTTTTGTTAGCCGCTTGTGTTGCACTCGTTGCACATCCAGATGACGATCGCTACAAACCACTTTTCGGTCAGACAGTTCGCACTCCGCTGTACGGAGTTGAAGTACCCGTTCTTGCTCACCCACTCGCCCAAATCGAAAAGGGCACTGGCATTGCGATGATTTGTACGTTCGGTGACCTCACCGACGTCATTTGGTGGCGCGAACTCAACTTGCCAACTCGCGCCATCATCGGTCGCGACGGTCGCATCATTGCCACTCCACCAAACGGACTTGAATCTGCGAGTGGTATTGCAGCGTACGAACAAATCGCTGGTTTGTTCATCAACCAAGCGCAAACCAAAGTTGTTGAAATGTTGCGTGAATCCGGAGCAATGCTCGGCGAGCCGCGCGCCATCATGCACCCCGTTAAGTTTTTTGAAAAGGGCGATCGTCCGCTCGAAATCGTGACAAGCCGTCAGTGGTATATCAGTAATGGTGGTCGCGACACCGACCTGCGCGGCACATTCTTAAACCGTGGTGAAAATTTAGTGTGGCACCCCGACCACATGCGTCACCGTTATTCAAATTGGGTTGAAGGACTCAATGGTGACTGGCTGATTAGCCGTCAGCGTTATTTCGGGGTTCCTGTTCCGGTGTGGTATCCAGTTGATGCCGACGGTGAAACAGTGCACGATTCGCCGATCGTTCCAACGGAAGACATGTTGCCCATCGATCCATCAACTGACGTGCCATCTGGATACACCGCCGATCAACGCAATCAGCCCAATGGTTTCATCGGTGACCCCGATGTCATGGACACCTGGGCCACCTCTTCTTTGTCGCCGCAGATCGCGGGCAAATGGGAAGATGATGCCGATCTGTTCGGACGAATATTCCCGATGGATCTGCGCCCGCAAGCACACGACATCATTCGTACGTGGTTGTTCAGCACAGTTGTGCGTTCAAACTTTGAACACGATTCATTGCCGTGGAAAAACGCCGCATTGTCAGGTTGGATTCTCGATCCCGATCGCAAAAAAATGTCAAAGTCAAAGGGCAACGTCGTCACTCCCATCGACTTGTTTGAAAAGTTTGGCTCTGATGCCGTGCGTTATTGGGCAGCATCAGCTCGACCCGGAATTGACACTGCGTTCAGCGAAGACCAAATGAAAGTTGGCAAGAAGTTGGCAACCAAGTTGCTTAATGCCACCAAGTTTGTTTTAACTTTCCCGCAACCCGATGTTGACGCAACACCCACCCATCCCGTTGATCTCGCGATGTTGGCACGCGTTGGCGAAACTATTCGCGATGCAACAGTGGCTTTCGATCAGTACGACTATGCGCGCGCTCTCGAACGAACAGAAGCCATGTTCTGGTGGTTTTGCGACGACTACGTCGAACTCGTCAAGGGCCGCGTGTACAACAGCCAAGGCGCCGACGCATCAGGCTCTGCCATCAGCGCCTTGCGACTTGCCTTATCGGCGCTACAACGTCTCTTGGCCCCCTTTATGCCTTTCACAACCGAGACCGTGTGGCGTTGGTGGCAAAACAGTTCGGTGCACACCGCAACCTGGCCAACTGTGGCCGAACTTGGCCCCATCGGAGACAGCACCATTCTTGACCCGATTGGTGAGATCTTGAGCCAGGTGCGCCGCGCCAAAACCGACGCCAAGACCTCGCAGAAGACTGCCGTGACTGAGGCCACGGTTTCGGCGAGCGATGTCGTCTTGAGGGCTTTTGAGTTAGGTCGCGGTGACCTCAGCGACGCCGGAAGCGTTCGTTCATGGGTCACCGTCACGAGCGCCGGCGAAATAACAGTCTCGGCAGTTCTCGCACCGCCTGAACCCGCTTCCTGAAAGACGGCACCCTGAAAGACAAGGGGCCTGAAAGACAAGGGGCCTGAAAGACAAGACATAGCCAAGACGGGTAGTTTGTACCTTCTGTGACGGACTCTGTAGAACCCGGCGAACAGTCGCCAGGCACCGACCCCCGACCTGAGGGTGACACCTTGACGGGACTTCCTCGTTTGACCGCCGAACCGTTACGTCAGCGTCATCGCTCGTGGCCGCAACGCTTGGTTTTGACATTCAACTCGCTCTTGGTTGTCGCATGTTTGGCAACTGCAGTCACCGTTTACTACGGCAATGAGAAAGCCAACGATCGTAAAGTTGTCTCAATTCTCGGGGCCGAAGGCGGACCGACACTCACAATGCCGACCACGACAACCCCAATTGATCCAGCGACTGGTGAGCCGGTTATTACTGATCCGCCCGTTCCAGTTGATCTCACCGCCAAGAACTTCTTGATTACTGGTAGCGATAACGGAGCATGTGTCGATCCAAATTCGCCGTACGCCTCAGCCTTCGGAGATCGCAACGGCTTGGGCGAGCGCGCCGACACCATCATGATTCTGCGGCTCGATCCTAAGACCAATGCCGCAGCAGTTTTGTCGTTTCCTCGTGACCTATGGGTGCGCATCAACGGCAAAAAGACTCAGGGTCGTATCAACAGTGCTTTCAATCGTGATGATCCGAATCCGCTCATCGTCACCATATTTGACAACTTCGGCATCTTGGTCGATCACTATGTCAACATTGACTTCTGCGCTTTCAAGGAAATTGTTGATGCCGTTGGTGGAGTGCGAGTCCCCTTCGCAACGCCGGTACGCGACAAGAACTCAAACTTGTTGATTGAGGCTGCTGGTTGTCACACTTTTGCCGGCGAAGAAGGTTTGGCTTACGTGCGTTCACGCCACTTCCGCTATTACGACGCCAAGACAAAAAAGTGGATTGAAGATCCAGCCGCCGATCGTGGTCGAATTTCGCGTCAACAAGACTTCTTGCGTCGAGCCATCCAAAAAGCCCTCGACAAATCGGCGGGAAATCCAACGATTGCTAAAGATCTGATTGATGCCGCCTTGACCTTTGTCATTCTTGATGCCAACCTCACCACTGGCAGGTTGCTCGAGTTAGCGAATGCTATGAAAAACCTTGATCCGTCGACCATGAAGACCTATCAGGTTGAAGGTACGGGAAAAATGGTGGGCGAACTGGCCGTTATTGAACCGCGCATTAAGACCGACAACATGAAAGCAGTCTTGGCGGTCTTCCAGGGTCGTGCACGTTTGGTCGACGCACCTGAGCAAATCTTTGAAGCGCCAACGACAACTGTTGCACGGACGACCACTGTGGCGACTGCAACAACTGTGGCGGCAACATCTGTAAGTACCGCAGTTGGCGAAACTGTTCCGCCAACGACGAAGGCCCCAAAGACCACAACGACGACCAGCACCACACCCACAACATTGGTGCCGGTGTATGTCGAGTCAAATAGTGTCGGTGTCTTACCGACCAACGACCCTTCCTGCCGCTAAACACGCGCCGAATTCAGACCGAGATAATCTCGACCAGACTCACAATCGCGGAAAAGTCCTGAGGATTTCGCGTGTACAGCGGCATGCGATGAGACATTGCGGTAGCAGCAATCATTAAGTCAAGCGCTCTGGATCCGCGGGCTTTATTCCCCTGTTTATAAACGCTCGCATATAGCCGCCCAAACGCTCTGGCTGCTTCGGTATCAAAAGGCAACGGGTCCAACGAAGCTTCAACTCGTTGGAGTAAATCCTGACGCCGAGCCCGCTCCTCTGCATCCAAAGTTGCATGTGGCCCAGCAGCCAACTCCGCCATCGTGATTGCACTCACAGCAAATTCGTTCGGCAATAAGTCGCGTTGTATCCGAGTGAGATCAATGATGACGGAGGTATCAAGAACTCCTACATGCGGTTGCTGATCAAGCACGTGGCGTCACATCTTCGTCGAGTACTGAATCAAGATCAGAGCGAAATCTCGCAGCGTCAATCACTGGAGCATTTTGCATAGTGGCAAGAAAATGATCCACGGATACAAATCGTTGTCTACGAAGAGGCGTCAACTCTCCAACACTTTGACCATTCCGAGTGATGATGAAACTTTCGCCCAGATCAAGACGCCGCATGATTTCGGCTGAATCGTTCCGGAACTCTCTTTGAGAAATAACTTGTGCCATAAATCAAGTGTAGCACTTAGTGCTACACATCCACCGCTGGGTTTTAGTCGCCGAGAACGGTCTGCAATGCAGACGGAATATCGCTTGGTCCGTCAATACAGGCAATGCGTGCACCGACTTGCGACGCCAACACGCGGGCTTCGGCGTCATCGCCTAACGGCGCCAAAATAACGACTTCATCAAGAGCCCTCGCTGCAGCCTGCACATCACCCTCAACGGTGGCACGGCAATCACTCAAGATGACGGTGATTCGCCGACCAGCACGGGTGCGCGACAACTGATCACCAGCAGCAAGTAATGCTCCAGCTAAATCGGTCGTACCAAAACCACGCAATGCCAGCACATCATTCACAACTTGTTCGCCAGACTTCGTTGACGTTTGACCTTTTGCGACAACAACATCTTTTCCAAAGGCAATCACGCTGTAATCCTCGGGACTTCGCCAGGCGACGGCTGCCGCAGCCATCGCAGAAGTTGCAAGTGGCTTGCCACCCATTGATCCGCTGCGATCAACTAAAAGTGCAATCGCGGTTCCGGGCTTGACCCAACTGCGAACTTTCAAACCTTCTGGATCAATTGCTTGTCGCGAAGCACGAGCGTCAAGAATTGCGTCCATTGACGCATCGAGATCAATATCGCCAGCATCGGGTCGATACGGACGCGTCGCCATCTTGCCGATTCCACGTGGTGACACTGGGCCACGTTTCGAAACATCCAAAAACAAACGGCCGGCCAAACGCTTGGCGAGATCACGTAATTTCTGGTCGGTTGCGCCCGTCAGGTCGGCGAGCAACGCCAACATCGCATCAGGATCTTCTTCAAGACCTTCTTCAACTGCGGTCTCATCAAGTTCACCAACTTCAGGTGACACTTGTTCAAATTGCGGATTACGTGACAACTCACGTCGCGACAAAGTTTTCTTTGATGCTTCATTCACTGCCTCATCAGCAGCCGCACCTTCTTTGGCTAGTGGGTCGCCCCCGCCGGGGCGTTCGCTTTTCCCGATTCACCTTGCGGAGCTGGGGCAAACACCTCATTCCACAATTCGGTGATGATGTCTTCGGCAGTTCGCACACTTCCTTCACGAACACGCACGCGCCCCGACAACGCAACAAGTGCCGCATCAAGCCCGACACCCGCATCAAGAACCGTCAGTGAACGAACGCTTGCGAGCGACACAGTCACTGCAGCCATGTCAATTGCTCCACGTACTGAAGAGCCAACACGTAGATCGCTGTGAGTACGTGTACGACGAACGAGTTCAACAACTTTGTCGAGCCAACCATCGGGAAGGTTCTTCGTGTCCCGTCCTGCAATGCGCTGTTCGACTTCGGCATTTTGATAGCCGACCGATACACGGCACACGCGATCGTAAATTGCCCCAGAAATACGCGCAGTTCCAACGGCATCAAATGGATTCATCGCTGCCACCAAACGGAAACCCGATGCTGCGGCAACGCGTCCGTATCGCGGAACGTTCAGTTCACCTTCGCTCATAACTGTGATTAAAACATTCAATGTTTCTTCGGGAATGCGATTGATTTCTTCAACGTACAACAACGAACCATCACGCATCGCTATCGCCAACGGCCCATCAACAAACACATCGGGTTCATAACCATCAGTCAGTACTCGTGCTGGATCAAAGTGGCCGACAAGTCGTGCTGGAGTCAGTTCGGCATTGCCTTCTACGAAAACGAAACCGATGCCCAGTCCTTCGGCCACTGCACGCAACAGCGTGCTCTTGCCAGTTCCCGGAGGTCCTTCAAGCAAGACATGCCGATCAGCATCAAGTGCTGCGACTACTAGTTCAACTTCACGTCGTCGCCCGATGACGGTGTCATCGAGCGACGCGATCAGATCACGACGAGAAGATTGAGTCATTGATTAATGACAATCAGGCGTTGACAATGACGCCACGAAGGTTCGTGCCGTCACGCATAGCTTCGTAACCCTCGTTGATATCTTCAAGCTTGTAGGTCTTAGTGATGAGTTCATCAAGCATCAGTTGACCAGCACGGTACATATCGAGTAGCGCTGGGATATCAGCACGTGGGTTCAACGAACCAAAGATGGTTCCCTTGATTTCTTTGTTCCACATAGCCAAGTTGAACAAGTTGATGTTGGCGGTTTCGCTTGTCATCGGTGAAATTGCGGTCACAACAACCGTGCTTCCCTTGCCAGCCAAGTTCATTGCCTCGCCCATCATTTCGCCGTGCAACACGCCAGGGGTCATGATGACACGGTCGGCCATTTGGCCGTACGTCATTTCCATGACCGACATCATCGCGTCAGCCATCGATGGGAATGTGTGCGTCGCACCGAATTCCATGGCCTTTTCACGCTTGAACTCAACTGGATCAATGGCGATGATGCGCTTCGCACCAGCCATACGAGCACCTTGTACTGCATTCATACCAATGCCACCGATTCCGACGACAACAACGGTGTCACCAGGCTGCGTACCAGCGCGATTTGCTGCTGATCCCCAACCGGTTGCCACACCACACGACACGAGTGCGACACACTCAAGCGGGATGTCCTTTTCAACCTTGATGATCGACTGCTCGCTCACACATGCGAACTCAGAGAATGTTCCAACCTTGGCCATCAACGTGATGGGCTGACCATTAACGAAGTGACGATGAGTGTCATCAGTGATCATGCCACCAACAAATGTCTTGGCTCCGTTGTCACACAAGTTCTGACGACCCGTGCTGCAGTAACGACAACGTCCACACGACGGAACGAACGAAGCCGATACGTGATCGCCAACTTCAACGCTCGTGACACCAGGACCGACTTCAACAACAACGCCAGCACCTTCGTGACCACCAATGATGGGGAAGAAACTTTCGATGCCCATGAGTGGCCAGAACTCTTCGGGCGGAACCATGTCGCCAGTGACCAAGTGTTCGTCGCTGTGGCACAAACCTGCAGCGCGCCAGTGGACAATCACTTCACCGGTCTTGGGTGGGTGGATTTCGATTTCCTCGATCTTCCACTGCTGATTCAAGCCCCACAATACGGCGGCCTTTGACTTACGGATTCCAGACATGGCGGTCTCCCCTTCGTGGCACGACCTTCGCGCCTATCAAGGGAACGCTACTCGCCGAGAACCTCAGGGCTCTAGGCGAGTCACGCCAGATTTCATTCGTATACGAGAACTCCACGAATGTTTTCGCCAGCCCGCATGGCTGCGTAACCATCGTTGACACCGTCCAGCGAATACGTGCGGGTGACCAGACCATCGAGGTCAAGTTGACCCTCGCGATACAGACCAGCCAACTTCGGGATGTCGGCACGGGGATTACCCGAACCAAACAACGAGCCAACAACTTGCTTTTCCATCAAAGTGACATCAAGCAGGTTCATGGTGACGCCCATTTCCATTGCTGGGTGAATGTTCGTGACGACCACGCGACCGCGCTTTGATGCCAAGGCCATGGCTTCAGCCATCAGGGCTCCGGATCCGACGCCCATGGTCAAAATGACCTTATTGGCCATCGTTCCCCAGGTGACTTCTTGGAGCAGTGCGACCGCATCAGTCATTGAGGCAGCAGTGTGTGTGGCGCCAAATTCCATGGCCTTTTCGCGCTTGAACTCAACCGGGTCAATGGCGATGATGCGCTTGGCGCCAGCCAAACGAGCACCCTGAATGGCGTTGGCACCGATTCCGCCAACACCCACAACGGCGACTGTGTCACCAGGCTTCACTTCGGCCGCGTACACCGCCGAACCCCAGCCAGTCACAACGCCACAGCCCAAGAGGCAGACCTTGTCAAATGGCAGATCGTCGTCAACCTTGATGCAACTGGCTTCGTTCACCACGGTGTGATGAGCGAAGGTTCCGAGCAAGCACATCAGGCCCAGTTCTTGACCACGAGCGTGGTGACGTGAACCGCCATCAGTGATCTGGCGTCCGCCACCCATCAGTGCACCGAGGTCGCACAGGTTCTGGTGGCCAGTTGAACAGCTCGGGCAACGACCACATGACGGGATGAAGCCAAAAACCACATGGTCGCCAGGGGCCAGCCAACTGACTCCTTCGCCAACTTTGCGGACGATTCCGGCACCCTCGTGACCGCCGATAATCGGCAGTGCAAAAGGCAGGTCACCGGTCATGAGGTGCTCGTCGCTGTGGCACATTCCTGATGCCTTCATTTCGACGAGTACTTCGCCAGCTTTGGGATCGTCGAGTTCGATCTCTTCGACGCTCCATGGCGTGTTGGTTTCCCACAAAATTGCGGCCTTCGACTTCATGTGCACCCCCGGGATTAGGTGGTCATCAGTTTGATGACCTGAATAGATATCCATAGTAGATCAAGCGAACGGTAGTCGCTCCCAAGCCAGAGCGTTGTACGCTTCTAGGCATGGAAAGCCCGATTGCCACCGCAGATACTTCTGTCGTTGAAGAGTCCCCCGTCGCCCAGGTCGTTGGTGACATGGTTGCCGACATGGTTGCCGACGTTCCTGCCATTGAAGCCGAACTGCTCATCGAGGAAATTTCCATCGATGGCATGTGCGGCGTTTACTGAGCCTCGCTTTTACGGCAACCGAGACCGTCATGACTGTCGCTCTCGAGTCAGTTCTCGAAATTCATCCACAGGTCGCAGTGCGTCCAGAAACTTTTGGAGCTCTTGCGTACCACTACGGCAATCGCCGATTGATTTTCTTGAAGCACCCAGACGTTGTCACGGTCGTTCAGGCCTTGAATGATCACCCCGATGTGCAATCCACTTTGAGTGCCTGTGGGGTTACTCAAGATCGTTGGCCGTCTTTTGTTGCAGCATTGTCATCGCTCGAAACTTCGGAGGTTGTGCGTGAGCGCCAAATCGCTAGTTGAAGAAATGAAGCGCGGTCTTGACGCGCCAATTTGTCTGACATGGGAACTTACGTATGCCTGCAACTTGCAGTGCGTGCACTGTTTATCATCAAGTGGTCAGCGTGATGAGCGCGAACTTTCAACCGCAGAAGCAAAGAAGATTCTTGACGATCTGCGCGATTTGCAAGTGTTCTATATCAATATCGGTGGCGGCGAACCAATGGTGCGCCGTGATTTCTTTGAACTGCTCGAGTACTCAGTTGCTAACGGCATCGGCGTGAAGTTCAGTACCAACGGCGCATTCATTGATTCAGAAAAAGCACAGCGCTTGGCAGCAATGGATTACCTCGATATCCAGATCAGCCTCGATGGTATTGATGCAGCAACGAATGATGCCGTGCGCGGTGAAGGTTCATACGACATGGCCATTCGTGCCATGGAAAATCTGAAGGCTGCCAACTTTGGTCAATTCAAAATCTCGGTCGTGGTGACCCGCCATAACGTTTCACAACTCGATCAATTCAAAGCACTCGCCGATCACTACGGTGCACAGTTGCGCATTACGCGTTTGCGCCCCGCGGGTCGTGGTGCCGATACCTGGCACGAACTACACCCGACCAATGCACAGCAGCGCGAAATCTATAACTGGTTGTTGAAGCACGGAGAAAATGTCTTAACTGGCGATTCATTTTTCCACCTCAATGCACTTGGTGAATCACTGCCTGGTCTCAATATGTGTGGAGCCGGCCGCGTCGTGTGTCTCATCGACCCCATCGGCGATGTGTACGCCTGCCCATTCGTGATTCATGACGAATTCAAAGCTGGAAATGTGCGCGACGAGGGCGGCTTTGGCAAAGTCTGGAAAGAAAGCGATTTGTTCCTGTCGTTGCGTGAGCCACAATCGGCTGGCGCCTGTGCTTCGTGTGGTGCATTTGATGCTTGCCAAGGTGGATGCATGGCTGCCAAGTTCTTTACCGGACTTCCGCTTGACGGACCCGACCCCGAATGTGTGGGTGGCGATGCCGATGAAGCGCTGGCGATTATTTCGCGCGGTTCAGAACCAAAACCAAGCATGGATCATTCAAAGCCCATCACTCTGACGCGCAAAAAGCTTTCGGTTTCAGCCGCTAACTAAATCCCGCTGAAAATTACTCAACTAAGAGTTTCCGATTTCATCCAAAATCGGCGAGACTGTAAGCGATGTCCTTAGTTCAGCCGCTGTCGCTCGGTTCTCGAACCGCACCCAATCGGGTGATGTTCGGTCCTCATGTCACGAACTTAGGGAATGACGAACGTTCATTCTCGGCTGATCATGTCGCGTATTACGAACGTCGCGCCATTGCTGGTTGCGGAGTCATTGTTGTCGAAGGAGCAAGCGTTCACGAGAGTGACTGGCCATATGAACGTGCTCCTCTCGCAAGTCGTTGTGCTGATGGGTGGGCCAATATTGCCGAGGCCTGTCATCGCCATGGTGCGCTCGTCATTGCATCACTCGATCACGCCGGAGGACAAGGCTCATCGGCGTATTCGCAACAACCGCTGTGGGCACCGTCACGTGTTCCCGAGGTGAACTCACGTGAAGTGCCAAAATGGATGGAACACGAAGACATTGTTGCGGTGATCGAGGGTTTTGGTGTAGCCACTCGCCTCGCTCTGAGCGCTGGTTGCGATGGCGTCGAAATCAATGCGGGTCAACATAGTTTGGTCCGCCAATTTTTATCAGGCCTCACTAATCAACGTGGCGACGAATACGCCGATCGTTTGTTGTTTGCCCGCCAAGTTATTCAGGCAATTAAGAGCGCAGCGCTTGCTGTGCGTGCTGATGCACTTGTTGGCCTGCGCTTGTCATGCGATGAACTAGCGCCATGGGCTGGCATCACTCCCGAAATGGCACCCGATATTGCTCGCGAATTATGCGAAATCGGGATTGATTATGTCGTCGTGGTCCGTGGGTCAATTTTCTCCATAGAAAAGACTCGCCCCGACTTCCATGAACCAACTGGTTTCAATATTGATGTCTGTCGTTCTATTCGCTCTGTACTACCTGCGCATGTCGCGGTTTTCTTGCAAGGATCAATCGTTGATGTTGGTCAAGCCGAATGGGCAATCGGCGATGGCGTGTGCGATGCAGTCGAGATGACTCGAGCACAAATTGCCGATCCCGATCTGGTGCAGAAAATCAGCAAAGATCAACACTCACAAATTCGTCCATGCATTCGTTGTAATCAAACTTGCCAAGTACGTGATGCCCGAAACCCCATTGTGACTTGTGTGGGTGAACCAACATCAGGCCACGAAATGCAAGATCCCGATTGGTACGTGTCTTCGATGTCGCCACAAACAGTCACGGTCGTCGGTGCAGGCGTCGCCGGGCTTGAAACTGCGCGCGTTGCTGCGTTGCGTGGTCACGCGGTCACCATCGTTGAAAAGTTGTCGAGCATTGGTGGCGTCGCTGCCGTTGCTGGGCCGGGCCAACCGTTGGTTGCTTGGCTGAAATCAGAAGTTGAACGGCTCGGTGTGAAAGTTGAACTCAGTAGCGAATGTAAAAATACATCTACCATTCAGTCGCAAGTTGTCGTTCAAGCCACTGGAGCCCAACGTGGAGTCGCCGAATACGAAGTTGGCGTTGGTGCTGAAGTACTTGAAATCGCCGATGTTCGTTGTGGGAAATCGATACTCCCCGAAACTGGACTCGTCACTATTCTTGATCCAATCGGTGGACCCATCGGCGTGTCGCTCGCCGAAGAACTCGGCGAGCGAGCAATCTTGGTGACCCAAGACAATATTGCCGGAAACGAATTGTCACGTACGGGCGATCTTGCCCCCGCAAATGTTCGACTTGCTCAACGTGGCGTTCACATTCAACGCCGAAGTGTGGTTCGTGCGGTTGAACAACGCGGAACAGACTTTGTCGTGCGCGTACAAGATCGCTTTTCGGGCAAAATGACCGAACTTGAATGTGCTGCTGTTGTTGATGCTGGTTTCAGATTGCCGACTGCGCCAATTGAAGGGACCATTCAAGTTGGCGACTGTGTTGCACCGCGAACAATCCTTGAAGCAATTCTTGAAGCCCGTCGCGCTGCCCTCACTATTTAATTCATTGGGCTAACTCATTGGGCTAACTCATTGGGCTAATTCATTGGGCGCGAAAACACCTCGGAAACGAGGGTCTAATCGCCCAACACTGGGTGATGCCGTGCCGATTCAAAATCGCTGATATCAATCACTGCTGTAATCGGCATTCCAGGTCCAACTACTGCCGACAGAGCATTTCCACCACTCAATTTTTCGGGGAGTCCAGAAGTAAAGACCACCAATCTTTCCCCTGGAAAAACTTCAGTCACAACTGCGGCCCGCCCGATAGCACGCCACAATAAATCGCCACGCGATAAACCCGGTCTGACATTCGTCAGACCACCAGCAATGTCAAACAATATTGATCGGCCATCGGGGCGAATCGCTTTTCCAGCAATTTCAAATCCAGTCAGAACTTTTTGACCCCACACGATCTTGTGAAAATGATTGAGCGTCAAAATTTCTTCAACGACATCACGAATTGAACGTGTCTCAACATTGGTGCGAGGTTCACCGTCTTTCGCAACACGTTGCAAGGCGCGATCAACATAATTCTCATCAGTATCAAACCCGACAAATGATCGCGACAGACGTGAAGCAGCAAGGGCGGTTGAACCAGATCCCATAAACGGGTCAAGAACGAGGTCACCTTTGAACGAGTATAATTCGATACAACGCTCAGCAAGAGTGACCGGGAACGGTGCGGGATGATTAACACGCGTCGCGCTTTCGGGTTGAATCTCCCATACATCGATCGTGGCCTCAATGAACTCATCTGACGTTGACGTTGAAACTGATGGCAGTCCGCGTTTGGCACGTTTGGCTGGCACGATCGCTCGATCGAAACGACCCTTGCTCGCCATAATCAACCGTTCAGTCGTGTCGCGCAGGACCGGATTCGTCGGCGACCTAAACGAACCCCATGCACAACTGCCTGATGAGCCTCGTTGTTTCAGCCACACCACTTCCCCGCGCAATAAGTACCCAAGTTCGTCTTGCAAAATCGAGGTGATGTCAGACGCCAAAGAACGGAATGGCCGGCGGCCTAAATTGGCTACATTGACGACGATTCGCCCGCCGGGTTCGAGCACCCGCTTACATTCAGCGAATACTTCCGTGAGCATTTCCAAATATTCGACATAGTCAGCCGGGATATGCCCTTGGCCCAAGGCCTCTTCATAGGCCTTCCCTGCGAAATAGGGCGGTGACGTGACGACAAGACCGACTGAATTATCCGGGATTCGCGACATATCTCGCGAATCGCCGACAAAGATCTGATTTCGAACAGGGTCGACCGTGAGCGGATCGGCCAATGTCTCGTCTGCCGATATATCTGGTGTCCGAAAGCGTGCATAAAAGGCCGTCGCATCGTGACCTTCGCGTTTCGATGCACCAAAGGCTGATGTTGCGGTGCTGCGTCGAACTCGAGGCGCGCTTTCACCGAAACTTGACACGTCAGCCATTGAAGGCAGGGTACCGACCTCACCCGCGCGCCCGCGCGATACTCATGTCCAAAATTGTGTGCCGCGGGATAGTCCCCCAATCACTCTGCGAGAACCATAAAGATGGATGAAGTGATCGCCATTTTGTTACTCATTCCCGTGGCCTACATGCTCGGCACCTTCCCCAGTGCGGTCTTGCTCGCGCGTAGTCGTGGCATCGACATCACCACCTCTGGCTCCGGAAATCCTGGGGCTTCAAACGTAGGGCGAATTTTGGGTCGCAAACTTGGCATTCTTGTTTTTGTTCTCGATGGACTCAAAGGAGCAATTTCTGTCGGTGTGGGCTTCGCGATTGCGGGTTACGCCGGAGCATTGGCATTGGCGTGTGCGGCGGTTGTCGGCCATGTCTTTCCAGTCACTCGAAAATTTAAAGGTGGAAAAGGTGTCGCGACGACCGGCGGCGGAATGATTGCGCTCTACCCCCTACTCGGCGTGGCAATGACATTGCTCTGGCTCATCACCGCCAAGCTGACAAAGAAAGCATCACTTGGCTCTTTGGCCATTGCGATTGGCCTGCCGATTTCACAAATCATTATCGGTCGTCCTGCCGGCGAAGTACTCACTGGTGTTGGTCTATGTACTTTTGTTGTTTGGCGTCATATTCCTAATCTCAAAAGACTTTTTTCAGGAAGCGAAAACAGTCTCAAGACGAAGTAACACGCGCGTCAATGGCAAGATGTTGCCATGGCACTTCACCCACAAACTGCAGCACTATTAGTTGTCATGGAGCAGTTCAATGCTCCTGCACTTGAAACTCAAGAACCAACCGTCGCTCGAGCAGGCATGGAAATGATGACCGCTCCATCAGCCGTTCAGCTACACGAAATTCGTGACCTCGATGCTGATGGAGTGCCAGCGCGGTTGTATCGACCAAACGATCGAAAAGACCTTGGCCTGTTGGTGTATTACCACGGAGGCGGTTGGGTATGCGGGAGTATCAATACTCACGACGATGTATGTCGCAAGCTTGCTCAATCAATGGGCCACGCCGTGTTGTCGGTTGATTACCGATTGGCCCCTGAGTTCGCGTTCCCTGAGCCATTGAACGATTGCATTGTTGCTTTGCGTTGGGCTCACGCCCACGCCAGTGAACTAGGAATTGATGCTTCACGAATTGCGGTAGGCGGTGACTCTGCAGGAGGAAACTTGGCCGCTGTCGTCGCCAACTTGCAACCAGTGCCATTGAAGTTTCAGATGCTCATTTATCCAGTCACAGACGCTACTCGTAGCTCACAAAGTTACAAAGACAATGGTGAGGGTTATCGCTTAACCGCCGCTGGTATGAAATGGTTTTGCGATCACTACCTCAGTGGTTCAATCGGTACACCAACCGATCCACGAGTTTCACCCTTGTTCGCCGACGCACCCACGCTGGCCTCAGCGCCACCCGCGATTGTGATTACAGCTGAATACGATCCACTCCGCGATGAAGGCGAACAATACGCGCATCGCCTCATCGATGCCGGCGTGGCATGTTCATTGACGCGTTACTACGGACAAGTTCATGGATTCTTTTCAATGAGTCACTTTGTCGACGACGGAGCTTCCGCAATCACCCAGGCAGCCACTGCAACTCGTATCGCCCTTGAGCGCTGACAGGGCAAAGTTGTCAAATTGCCACTAGGTTGAGACGTAATATGACTGCCAAGAAAGCCGCAAAATCGGCCCCACCTTCATCAACATTGGTGTTGCTTGTTCGTCACGGACAGACGCCGACAACTGGAAAACTTTTGCCAGGTCGAGCCGCCGGATTACATCTTGCCGATATCGGAATCAAACAGGCCGAAGCCGCCGCCGAACGTTTTGCTGGGCTGAAGAAAGTTGATGCCATATATGCATCACCACTTGAACGCGCCCGCGAAACGGCTGCTCCTATTGCTCGCGCTCTTGGCCTTCGTACCAAAATCGACAAGGGTCTTCTCGAATGCGAATTCGGCGATTGGACTGGGGCTGAACTCAGCAAACTGATGGAGCTTCCCGAATGGTCAACGGTGCAACGTGCTCCGTCAACTTTCCGCTTCCCACGTGGTGAAAGTTTCACTGAGATGCAAACACGTATGGTCTCGGCAATCGATCGCCTAGTTGCACAACATCGTGGCGGAGTCATTGTTTGCGTTTCACACGCCGATCCCATTAAGGCAGCTGTTGCACACGCTATGGGAACTCATATCGATCTTTTTCAACGCATTGTGATTAGCACATGTTCAGTTTCGGCGATTGCTTACACCACCGGTGGCCCCATTGTTCTCAATGTCAATTCGACAGGCGGGTCGCTCGGCGATCTTCGCCCGTCGTGAGGTAGCCAATGGATTTCTTCGCCGACTTTGATTTTGTTGATGTCATTACATCGGGCGCCGTTGGCGAACCTGGTCAACGTACTTTTTATATTCAGGCTCGTGCCGGAGCTCGCACGGTGACAATCAGATCCGAAAAGCAACAAGTTGCTGCGATCGGCAAATACCTTCGTCGCGCGCTTGCCCATTTGCCAGTTCCTGAAGGCCAACCCCCACGCTCAGTCATGCAACTTGTCGAACCAATTCAAGAAGCATTTGTTCTTGGTGCGGTTGCACTTGAGTTCAATCGCACCAACGACGAATTTGTCTTGCATCTCAAGGAATTTGCGCCTCTCGCACAAAGCGATGACGAAGATGAATTTGGTGACGATGAAGACGATGAAGAATCCATTGAAGATGCCGCCGGCGCCCGCGCCCGCGTCAGCATGACCCGCGCTCAAGCAATGGCTTTTTGCGACAACGCTGACCGGATTGTGTCGGCTGGTCGACCCGATTGCGAACTGTGCGAGCTCCCCATAAACCCCGATGGCCACTTCTGCCCACGCATGAACTGACGATTTCGATTTGTCATCATGAATATTTTGGAATTACTGCAACACGGCGAAATTGAAGTTGAAGGTCGCATGCCATACAGCAGCAATGCGACCTTCCTCGTCAACCTGACTTTGGGCGATCAAGTTGGTCAAGCAATTTACAAACCGTTGCGCGGCGAACGACCCCTATGGGATTTTCCATCTGGTTTGTACCAACGTGAAGTTGCTGCATACCTTCTGTCCGAGGCCATGGATCTACACGTGATTCCACCAACTATCGAACGCGACGGTCCTTTCGGTGTTGGTTCATTGCAATGGTTCATTGATGCGCGCTTTGAAGAGCACTACTTCACTTTGTACGAGGCCCGCGAAGATCTTCATGACCAGTTTCGTAAAATGGCGGTATTTGACATAGTTGCCAATAACACCGATCGCAAAAGCGGGCATTGCCTCATTGATAGCGATGATCGTATTTGGGGAATTGACCAAGGCTTGTGTTTTTCTGCTGAGTTCAAACTGCGCACAGTGATTTGGGAATTCGGTGGAGAGCAAATTGAGGCTGATTTGATTGAGAAGATTCAACGAATTGTTGATCGTCCTCCGCTTGAAGTTGCGGCACTGCTTAACGCCGATGAAATTGATGCAATGATTGAGCGGGCTTCGATGCTCGCTCAAGGTGGTATGTTCCCCATTGATGCATCTGGCCACCGCTACCCCTGGCCAATGGTCTGAAGAGTTTTGTAATTCGTGATGAATGACGATGACCTTGATCCTTTGATCGATCGCGCCGACCTCGATGGACTCGTGCGACTCATCGATGCTCGTTGCGAGACTCGCGATTGGGAAGGCCTCTTTCGTATCCGCGAACGGGCCCGACTCGCCACAGAAACTGGTCGTCAAGTCTGGCCCGCTACAACATTGGCCGAATACCGACTCGCCTTGCACGCAGATACCAAATGGGCGGCACAAGTGTTGCAAGAGGACGGCGGCCGATTCACGATTGGTCCACTCACCGAAGTAGTTGCACAAAATCATTCGTGGTTTGACTTAAGGGAACTATTGACCGATGGACCGCGCTCGGCATTCATCGCCCACGAGCGCGTGATCCGTGGTGAAGCAATTGAACGCGCTGACGTTGGTGATGTCCTCGATGTTTTAGACCTACCACTTGAATTGCAATCATGGGAACCCACATATCCAGTCGCAACGTATTCAGATAATGGAATTGATGCGCCTTCACCAAGTGATATCTGGCGCCATGAATGGACCGATATTGAAGCCGACGAAGTTTTCGACGAGATGATTGTCGATGACCCATTTGTGCGGGATGCGTTGCGATCATTGGTTGAGCCATGGACTTCTTCGTCGGCCGGTCAAGCGAGTTCAGTTGTGGTTGATGGAACGGTCAATGATGCAATGAGTGCACTTGGTCATCAATCTTTTCGAGTGACTCCGTTGACAACCGAGCAAGCATTGCAATGGCTCGCTTGGTGCGGATCATCAGGCGGCGCCCACGGACGTCGTCGCGGAGCTGCGCTCGGTCGCTTCGGGGTGTGGTGGTTGCTGGCTGCGATCGGTGGATTCACCGAAGATTGGGACGAGTTACGAGATACCGGCGCGCTCAGTCATGAGGTGGGCGACACGGCTCAAGCAGTGCGATGGTTCCGGGTCGATATTGACGGTCATCATCCGTATGAGTTGACCCTGGTAGCAGAAGATCCCGATAACGACATCGCCGTCGCTCTGATCGCCCACGACCCATCCAACCATTAACTGACAATAAACAGCCACTTTGGAATCTCGCTGCCGCTAGGCGGCAGCCAAATTCCAAAGTGGCTGGAATGGGTCAGTGGGAAGTGTGGGTCAGAGGGACTGGAGGGCTTCGATGAGCTTGGGCAGAACCTTGTGCACATCGCCAACAATTCCGAGGTCAGCAATTCCGAAGATCGGTGCTTCCTTGTCCTTGTTAATAGCGATGATGTTCTTCGAACCCTTCATACCCACCATGTGCTGAGTCGCTCCCGAGATACCACAAGCGATGTACACGCTCGGCTTCACAACCTTGCCGGTCTGACCGACTTGGTAGCTGTACGGAACCCAGCCAGCGTCGACGATGGCGCGTGATGCACCAGGCGCACCCTTGAGCAACTTGGCCAACGTTTCGATCATTGCGTAGTTGGCACTCTCGCCAAGTCCACGTCCACCCGACACAACAACATTGGCTTCGTCGAGCTTGGGACCAGTTGTCTCTTCAACATGCACTGCAGTGATCTTTGCGGTTCCGGTTGCACCGAGGTCGGGAACACTGACCGCCTGCACTGCAGCTGCTGATCCACCTGAAGCCTCGGGGTTGAATGACTTCGGGCGGAAGGCTGCCAAATACGGAGCACCTCCGGTGAAGGTTGTCGTGACCAAAGTGTTGCCACCAAAGATTGGCGTGGTAGCCGCAACTGAATCACCAACTGCTTCAATATCAACACTGTTGGTGAGCACAGTACGACCGAGCTTGACTGACAAGCGAGCCATGACGTCACGGCCTTCGTATGACTGCGGGAACATGATGAGGTCGGGCGATTCGCCGCCGTCAATTGTTGCTTTCATTGCCGATGCAACTGAAACTCCTGCCAAGTTCTGGCCGTAGTCAACTGCGAACACTTTGCTGGCGCCGTATTCACCAAGTGCACCAGCAACCGCAGCGCCGTCACCAGCAACCCACACGCTGACTGATCCACCAAAAGTGCGGGCCTTGGTCACCAATTCGAGTGAACCCGATGTTGGTGCGCCATTGGCGACTTGAGCGAATACCCAAATGTTGCTAATTCCCATTGTTCTGTCCGTTCTCGTTCTTTTTGGTCGTTAAGTAGTTGTAGTTGTTGATCATCAAACCGCAAGCGGTTTTCAGATGACCTTCAAACCTTCGAGGAAGGTCACGATCTTGCCAAATGTTTCGCCATCATCTTCGATGACTTCGCCAGCAGCACGAGCTTCAGCCTGCGCAATATTGCTGATCTGCTGACCGGCACCAGCCCAGCCAACTGGAGTCACACCAAGATCGGCGGCAGTGACTTCATCAACTGGCTTTGACTTTGCAGCCATGATGCCTTTGAAGCTTGGGTAACGCGGCTCAACAACACCAGCAGTCACCGAGATGAGTGCGGGCAGCGGACAGGTCACTTCGTCATAACCTTCTTCGGTCTGACGATTGGCCTTCAGAACTCCGCCTTCAATCGAAACTTTCTTTGCAAAAGTCACCGATGGCAATCCGAGAACTTCGGCAATCTGCTCGGGAACAGTTCCGGTGTAACCATCGCTCGATTCGGTTGCCGCGATAATCAAATCGGCGCCACCCAAACGCTGAATCGCTGCAGCCAAAATCTTGGCCGTCGTGAGTGCGTCTGAACCCTGCAATGCCGGATCGGATACGAGCACTGCTTTGGCAGCACCCATCGCAAGCGCTGTGCGCAGACCAGCGGTCTCGCTATTTGGCGCCATCGACACCAAGCTGACTTCACCGCCACCTGCTGCGTCAACCAACTGCAAGGCCATTTCAACGCCGTAACTGTCGGACTCGTCAAGGATCAATTTGCCTTCGCGCTTGAGCGTGTTTGACGAGGCGTCAAGGGCTCCGGGGTTGGCGGGGTCGGGGATCTGCTTCACACAGACGATTACGTTCATAGTTCGCCATTCTTGCGGCTTATGCGCCGTTTCACACAACCGATCGGATATCTAAATAAGTGACTCCCGACCTACTCGACGGGGCGTCGGCTCAACTCCCTCCCAAATGGGCTGGTACCGTCTCAGGCGGTGCGGATTCTGCTGGTCGTCAACTCCTTTGCCTCCTCGGTCACGGCGCGAAACACGGTCATCGTGCATCGGGCCTTATCGAGGCAACATGACGTGCAAATTGTCGAGACCAACCGCCGTGGTCACGCCACCCGTTTCGCCCAAGATGCCGCCCATCGTGGTATCGATCTGGTGATTTCGTTTGGCGGAGACGGAACCCTGAACGAGGTCGCCACCGGCGTCGCTGGCTCAGATACCGCTCTTGGCGTTTTACCCGGTGGAAGCACGAACGTGTTTGCTCGCACCATCGGGCTTCCAAATGATCCTGTTGCGGCAGCTTCACTTTTAGTTGCCGGGCTCGAAGACCCCGCTGCAAATATTCGCCCAATCGGACTCGGTCGCGTCAACGGTCGCTTCTTTTGTTTCCACACCGGCATCGGATACGACGCAGCGGTCGTACGCACAGTTGAAACTCGTGCCTCACTCAAGCGATGGGCTGGCCATCCACTTTTCATTTATGCAGCTCTTCACACATGGCTCAGTAAATACGATCGCCATCACCCACACTTCAGCGTTGCTGCCGATTCAGCGATCGGTGGTCCAGGCGGACTTTCAGATATTGAAAATCTGAACTACGACCCGACTCGATTTGTTGATGATGGATATTTCACTGTTGTGCTCAATACGAATCCGTATTCATTCCTTGGCAATCGGCCATTGGATTTGTCGCCCGCCGCTGGTCTCGACAAACCGCTGGTTGCAGTCACTTTCCGCACGATGTCGGCAGTCGCAATTATTCGCACGCTTGCAGGTGCGCTTAAAGGTGGCGGAGTCACACCAAGTAAACACGTTGCGTGTTTCAACGATGTACATGAACTCATTGTTGAGAATGCGCAACCATTCCCTTATCAAGTTGATGGCGATTACCTAGGCGAATCAACTCGTTTGCATTTCAGGCATGTGCCTGAAGCGGTGAAATTATTGTTCCCAGTGCAACCTGAGCTTCAGTCACTTAAGGATTGATCGCGTACTCGCATCGCGACATCAGGAACATTCGTACAAATTCCGTCAATACCCCAAGTAATCAGCTCAGCCATGCGCGATGGGTCGTCACAGGTCCACGCATTCAAAGCCAGGCCGTGTTGATGACACGCATCAATCGTTTCTTGAGTCACAAAGTTGACCCACGGGTGCAATGCACTATGACCACTCTCGACCAGACCGGGCAATACCACGTCAAATTCTTCGGGACGAACGCCAACAGTCAGCCATGCCGTCGCAATAGACGGTCGTAATTGCTGACAACGATCAATGGTTTCTCGCCGGAAAGACGAGATCAACCACCGTTCGTCACCTTCGGGACGTCGCACCAAACAGGCAATTGTCTCATCAGCGATTGATTCGCTCACGTCAAAGTCTGGTTCTTCAGGATCATTCTTGATTTCAACATTGACCCACATCGGCATACACGCATCGAGTGCCTCATCAAGTCTGCAAACGTCATCGGGCAATTCCGAATAATTCACTTGCGAAATGATTCGCCCATCTTCGAGTGTCGCATTGTGATGTACGACCAAAACGCCATCAAGAGTTCGGCGAACATCGAGTTCGGCCGCATCAGATCCCATCGAAACTGCACGTTTAAAGGCAGAAATTGTGTTTTCCTTCTCGGCGGCCGAGGCTCCTCGATGAGCGAGTACTTGAATTCCCATACCTTGAGTTAACTCTGATTACACACCAACCAGCACATTTATTTTTCTTTCTCTTGACAAAAAATTTGCCATGTGACAAAAAACTTAGACCCGACCCCTTGCGTGTTCACCAGTTGTTTGCCAACCTTGCACAGTCAGTTAATCCACCAAGTTCTCATCAGGAGAACCCACCCCTCAACCCCTTACTTGCCTGGAGCACACCGTGTCAATCCTTGCCTCTTCACTTGCCCTTGGTTCCGCCGATTATTCATGGCGCGACGAAGCCGTCTGCCGTGACACCGATCCCGATTTGTTTTTCCCAATCGGCACCACCGGCCAAGCCCTTCTTCAGATTGACCGCGCCAAGCAGGTCTGCAATGAATGCACAGTTCAAGTGAGTTGTCTGGAATTTGCACTTGAAACCAACCAAGACTCTGGTGTCTGGGGCGGAACCTCCGAAGAAGAGCGCCGCGATATTCGTCGCATGATTGCTGCTCGAAATCGTGCTGCCCAGTTGGCAGCACGTTCGTTCGCTTCCTAAAATTTGTTGAACTAGCGCGGCAAGCGCAAATCAACCACAGTGCCATCGCCGCGACGATGGGCTTCGATACCTACAGCGACAAAATCTTCTGGAGCACCAGCACGGATTGAAATTGAACCATTGAGTTCAGTCGTCACCAAGGTGCGCACAATTGACAATCCAAGGCCGGTCGCACCATTGAGATCAAATGATGGGTCGAGCCCGCGACCATCGTTGATGACTTTGATCGCAATTTCATCATCGTCTCCACCCAACTCAACAACAACCGTTCCGCCATCGCTTCCCTCGGGGAACCCATGATCAACGGCATTTTGTAAAAGCTCGGTTAGTACAACTGAAAGTGGTGTTGCGATTGTTGCTGGCAAACGGCCACCATCACCTTGCACAATAAACCGCACCGGGCGATCGGGCGACTGCAAACCTTCTTCGGCCAAACGCATCAGTGGTCGCACAATTTCAATGAACGCCACATCTTCGCCGGTTTCGCGCGACAAAGTTTCGTGCACTAACGCGATGGTGCGAATGCGTCGCACGCTTTCTTGAACTGCGGCCTTGGCTTCCGGTGATTCAAGACGTCGAGCTTGCAAACGCAACAGTGACGAAATTGTTTGCAAGTTGTTTTTCACCCGGTGGTGAATTTCACGAATAGTTGCATCTTTAGACAACAGCATTCGGTCACGTCGACGCACTTCGGTGACATCACGAATGAGCAACATTCCACCGGTAATCACGTCGGTTGAAATGATCGGGATGCAACGCACAAGCAATGTCACGTCGGCGGTTTGATCAAATTCTTCAATGACTGGCTCAAAACGTTCAAATGCTTGGCGCACCGGACTATCAGCGAATCCGAGTTCGCTTAACGATTGACCGACAACATTGGCGGTGATTCCTACACGGTGAAGAGCCGAAACCGCGTTTGGCGATGCATAGCGAATAATCGCATTTTCGTCCAGTACAACCGCGCCATCGCCAACACGTGGAGCAGCACTCAAGTCGGCGGCGCGACCCGGGAACGGGAAAGTGCCTTCGGTAATCATTTCGGCAATTCGCTGAAAGATTGACAAGTACGTACGTTCAAGTTCGCCAGGTTGACGACTGGTCTTCGACGACCACTCGCGAGTCAAGACAGCAACGGGACCATCAGCACCTCGCACCGGGATCGCCAGCACATGCACCGAATCAAACATCTCGTGCTTGTGCAATTCGGCTTCACTAATCGCACCTGATGACATTGCCTGATCGAGCAACTCGGATTCGGCTGGATTGGCTGAAGACTCAACTAAGTCGGTGCGATAGATGGTTTGACCAGTAGCAGGCCGCACTTGGGCCCCAACGATCCAATCACCCTCGTGATTGCGCAAGTACAAGATCATGTCGGCGAAACACAAGTCGGCGAGCATGCCCCATTCACCGATCAACTGCTGCAGATGAGCGCTGTCGTCTTTGGAAATTTCAGTGTGTTGGCGAAGAAGTTCGGCAAGTGTTGCCATACCTACGAGTCTGCCCGAAAACCGACCTGCGCTAAGTCATACCCCTAGATCCGTCATACCCGACGTCTCAAGACTCAAAACTGCGTCATCCGCCGAAGCCGATGCGGCGATCTCCTTCGACCGATCCGATTTCGACATAGGCGATTTTGGCAGCGGGCACACCGACAGTGCGACCCTTCTTGTCAACAAGCCACAACACATCAACTGCACCTGACAAGGCTGCTTCAACCTTGGCTTTGGTGGCATCGCGTTCGTCATCAGCCTGCTCTAATGAAATTTCTCGGGCTGCTTGGGTAACGCCGATACGAATGTCCACGATATGCCTCCTGTTAGAGCGTTGTTGGCAGGTTCTGCCGCCAACAACGTAGATGAGACGCTACCGCCCCAGTGGGTTCGAACTCAGACGGCAGTGGCGCAAAAAGTATTGCCCTGCGCCAATGACTCCACGGTCGACACATCGGCATCGCCGTACAGCGCGCTCAACATCCCCTTCACCATGCCGCGGTCAACAGCACAAATGACTGGATGCTCAATTGCCACATCACCAAAAGGACAGTGATTATTAATGATTTGCAACTGATTGTTGCGCTTTTCGGTGTGTGCGGCGAAACCATGAGCAGTGAGTGCATCGGCCACAGCCTGCATGGCTGAGCGAAGACTGCGCTGGCCTGCCTCGAGATCGGTGTCCGTGAGCGCTGCCGCCATGGCCCGTCCATATTCTTGGCCAACTTGTTCGGCAATCACTTCAGCCTGATCGGTCGGCAAGAGCGCAAGCGTCTTGCCGAGCAAACTGAGCACTAGATCGTCGCTTCGAACCGGGAACTCGCTCATCGGTAATTCAGCCGCTGCCGAATAACGCTTCGAGGGCCGACCGGCACCACCACCTGGGGGGCGTACGACTGCAACATCGACATAACTTCCTGCCGCCAACTTGTCGAGGTGATGGCGAGCCACATTGGGGTGTAGGTCAAACTCAGAGGCCACCTCAGCAGCCGTGACGCCTTCGTCAACACCGCGGACGAACAAATAGATGGCTCGTCGAGTGGGGTCGCCAAAAGCGTTGGTAATGGCCGTTACTGACGCCGCAAATCCACCGGTCGCCGTTGACGGTGACCCGTGACCTGATGTCTGAGGAGGGCGAACAGATGGCACCTGGGTATTATACCTATCTGCATAGTGCAAATTAGTCGTGCACATTGATCGTGCAGAGTCTGAAGTAGGGAGCCCCACCCGTGTCTGTCACCAATGAACAAGTCGTTGAAGCCCTTCGCCCAGTCGAAGACCCCGAACTCCATCGTTCAATTGTCGACCTCGGCATGCTTCGAGATGTACAAATTGATGGCGGAAACGTCTCGATTTTGATTGCTCTCACTGTGGCCGGTTGCCCGTTGCGCAACGAAATCACCAATCGCGTCAAGGGCGCCGTTGCCCCCCTCGCCGGAGTCACAAACGTCAATCTCGATTTCACGGTGATGACTGATCAAGAACGCGAAGAGTTGCGCATGAAGTTGCATGGCGACCCTGGCTCAACCGCTGGCCAAGGTCAGGCGCATGGTCACGCCGAAGGTCGGGCGATTCCATTTGCCAATCCTGACAACAAGACGCGTCCGCTTTTGATTTCATCTGGAAAAGGTGGCGTCGGCAAAAGCAGCGTCACGACCAACCTTGCCGTTGCACTTGCAGCACAAGGACACAGTGTCGGTGTACTTGATGCCGACATCTACGGTTACTCAATTCCACGCATGCTTGGTGCAAACAACGACCCGGTTGCGATCGATCGCATGTTGTTGCCTTCAGAGGCATACGGAGTTCGTTGTATTTCAATTGGTTACTTCGTTCCCGAAGGGCAAGCAGTTGTTTGGCGCGGACCGATGTTGCACAAGGCTCTTGAACAGTTCTTAACTGATGTCTTTTGGGATGAACCCGACTTCTTGTTGATCGACATGCCACCAGGCACTGGCGATATTGCGTTGAGCCTCAGTCAGTACTTGCCCAAGGGCGAGGTATACGTCGTGACAACGCCACAGCAAGCAGCGCAAAAAGTTGCTCGCTTGTCAGCAGCCATGGCAACCAAAGTTGGATTGCCAGTCAAGGGTGTCATCGAGAACATGTCCTGGTTCACCGGCGACGATGGCAAGAAGTACGAA
The DNA here is from genome assembly GCA_945889715.1 of Bifidobacterium breve. Lineage (GTDB taxonomy): Bacteria > Actinomycetota > Acidimicrobiia > Acidimicrobiales > Ilumatobacteraceae > Casp-actino8. Next base: position 31,166 of record CAMDCI010000003.1, read on the forward strand.
TTGTTTGGCAGCGGTGGCGGTCAAGAACTTGCAACTGAATTGAACGTTCCTCTGCTTGGACAGTTGCCGCTCATTCAGGAATTACGTGAAGGTGGCGACGATGGTCACCCGATCGCTGCGATTGCTCCCGAAAGCGAAGCTGGCAAAATCTTCCACGACATGGCCCGCATGATCGCAGCCGACAATAAGCCCCGTAAGAAGTTCAGCAAGTTCCTTAAAGTCAACGGCTAAATGTCGTACGGCGTGACCTTGTAGTAGATCGCCTTTAAGTAGGCGCCGAATTCAAAACCAATCGGATGATCGGCTGCGTGTTCGGTACGTTTGAATTCGTCAATATTTACTTGCGCAGTGCGTGCCGCAAGATATGCGGCGTCGGCTAGTTCATCAATGTTTACTCGACTCGAACATGATGCTTGCAACAAAGTTCCGCCTGGTGCAGTGAGTCGCAAACCAAGACGAGCCAGTCGTTCATACGAACTCAAAGCCCGCAAGATTGATGCCTGGTTTTGCGCAAACGATGGCGGATCCAAAATGACGACATCGAATTGCTCGCCCCGTTCAACCATGTCTTCCAGAACTGCGAAGGCATCACCTCGAACATCAGTCACCTTGCACGCGGCGATTGAAGCAATTGCTTTGTTGTGCCCAAGATTGCGATGAGCAGTGGTAAGAGCAGGCGCGCTGACATCTACCATGTGTACCGACTTCGCTCCACCAGCTGCAGCCGACAAAGTGAAACCACCAGTACTCGAGAACACATCAAGCACTCGACAACCACTGGCTAAATTACGCACGATTGCGCGGTTATCGCGCTGATCTAAGAAATGCCCAGTCTTATGGCCAAACACAACATCGGCTTCAAGTGTGAGACCGTTTTCCAAAAACATGATGGGCCCAGTCGGATGTTCGCCATACAAAGTGTCGCCGTCGACCAAGCCGTACGTTTCGCCATCGCGCACTAGACGTGAAAAGCGAATGACTACTCGTTCAACTGGGCCAACTTCAATGAGTGCCTTCATAATTGAACGCAAATGAACGAACCATGCACCGGTGTACAACTTGATCACCACGGTCGACGCATATTGATCAACAATCAAACCGGGCAAGCCATCGTTCTCGCCATGCACCCAACGAAATCCCGTCGTCAATCCGTTACTCAACAATTCACGGCGCACATCTAACGCCTGTTGCATTTTGTTTCGCCACCAGTCATCGTCAATCGTGACTGGTTTACCCACATGCAACACCTTGACCCTGATCGGTGATTCAGGGTCCCACAATCCGATTGCCGCGAAACGACGATTGTCGTCAAACACCACTGCTAAGTCGCCGCTAGTACCAGCTGGTTTATGTGATTCAACTGCTTGATCGAACAACCACGGACTACCCGAGCGGATCGCACGAAGTCCGGGTCGACTCACCCGTACTGCTATGCGTGCATCAGATGACTGAGGAAGAACCGCGGCATCAACAAAACCTGGCGCGCGTTGTTCGACTTCTGACACCCATGTAACGGTATCTCACAGATCGTCGTCATCATCGCGATCATCGTCGTCTAATTCATCATCAGAGTCATCATCGGAGTTGGAGTCATATCCGTCCCCAGGCCCGAAATCGTCCCCGCAATTCGGACATGAGCTTCGCGATTCAGTACCGATGTATTCATTACAGCTTGGACACAATCCGCTGTCAGACATTTGCTCTCCTCACAATTGACAATGAATGCATCTTTGCCAAAGGGTGAATGGAAGTTCCCATAATCAGCCGATTGTCCTCTACTCATAATCGTGCATACACCTGCGACTCTATGTAATCTGACCTGACTACCAGGGGGTCAACAATGGAATCACGTCAGTTTTCCAGTACTTCATTTCGTATTAGCGCAACATTCGCAGTCGTCGGATTACTTGCACTTGCCTCATGTGGCGGTGATGACTCGGCAAGTTCAGCCGATACCGCTGCTTCATCAACCGAAGCCGTTGCGACTACTGAAGCTCCCGTTGCCGAGACCATTGCACCCGACCCAACTGATGCACCAGTAGTTACACCAACCTGGGAAACAGTTGACGCCCCCAGCGATTGCATGTGTGCGGACGGAAGCGCCTTCCATTTCTATGTTCGTGAGGCGAGTCCTACCAAAGTCTTGTTCTACCTCGAAGGTGGCGGTGCCTGTTTCAGCGGCGATATGTGCAAACCCGGCAGTGGCACGTACAGCGAAACCATTTCGCCGGTATCAAAACTTGAAGACTCTCCTGGAATCTTTGATTTCGCAAACCCCAAAAATCCATTCGCAGATTATTCAGTTGTGTATGTCCCGTACTGCACAGGCGATGTACACGCAGGCAATACAACGAAGGACTACGGCAATGGAGTTGTTACTGAACACAAAGGTTTCGTTAACGCGTCAAACGCACTTGACACGATGATCAAGCGCTTCCCCAATACAACACAACTCGTTGTTGCCGGTTCAAGCGCTGGCTCATTCCCGACGCCAGTTTTCGCCGGCATGGCCGGAGATCAATTACCAAATGCCGATCTCAAAGTATTCGCCGATAGTTCGGGTGCAGTACCCGATGCCATGGGATTTGTTATTGGCAATTGGGGAACCCTTGAAACCCTTCCCGATTGGCCAGAAATTGAAGGTCTGACTGTTGAGCAATTCACACCGGCGTACACATTCATCAAAGCTGCTGAACACAACCCAAAGATCACGTTTGCTCGTCACGACTTTGCTTTCGACAGTGTCCTTTCAAGTTTCGCTCGCATGGCTGGTCTGTCCCCCGATGACTTGGTCTCAGTCATGCGCACAAATGAGTCAAAGGTTGAAGCCACAGGTGTGAATGTTGCCAACTGGATTTCACCAGGCACAGACCACACCATTGCTGTGGGCGACGGGTTCTACACCGAAGAAATGAACGGAGTGCGATTTGTTGATTGGCTGACCGCGTTCATTAATGGAACTCCTGAGGCCGACAACTACTGCGTCAACTGCGCTGGGTAGAGAACCGTCGCTTCGCACAAATCCTTAACGCAGGGAGAGGAACCGTCGCTTCGCTCCTCCCAAATCCTGCACGGCCACTAAATTGTTTGAGGCCTGCCAGCAAGCTGGCAGGCCTCAAACAATTTGGTGGCGGGGAGAGGATTTGAACCTCTGACCTTCGGGTTATGAGCCCGACGAGCTACCTGACTGCTCCACCCCGCGGCGGAAATGTGAAGTGTATGGGCAGATGGCACTATCGGCAACGCCCGCCTCTATTCAGCCTTACGCGAGGTCAGCAATCGACCGTGGAGCGCAGAAATCAATGACCTGCAACAACTTTTCAGCTAAGCGGCGAGAGGCCATGAGCAAGTTCGCATCGAACTGGTCGGCTGTCGCGGTGTGATGGTCAACAAGATCAGTGATCGCCTTTAAGCCCATCACGGGAATCACCATCATTTCGCAGACATAGGCTACGGCCGCCGCCTCCATCTCTTTGACCGCACCCCCGGATGCCGCTATTAAGCGTCGGTCGTCATCATTCTCATCAAGCGAGTTGCTGGTCGTCACGACACCCAATTTGAGATTCAACGCTTGCGCAAGACCCGCTGCGGGCACTGCTGGATACGAACCGATTCCATACTCATCAAATCCCGGAATCGCAATACGACGATCGTGGTGAACAAACTTCTGATCACTCACGTACACCTCGCCGATCTCTGCACCTTGGCGCATCCACCCACCTGCTGTACCAGCAGTAATCAAAAGATCGGGGTTATATCGATCGGCAACAAAGTACGTGTTGAGTGCTGCCGCCTCGGTTCCGATCGAATCAACTCCATGTCGCTTATCGCGACCATTAACCGAAATAATCACTCGACATCCGTTGCGATTCGCCTCAAAAAATTTGAAGGGCATCAACGGGATAGCGGGAATCGCCTGCGCATCAAGTTGCGTCAATATCGGCGAGGCTTCAGAAGCCATGGCCATGACCACCGCAATGCATTTCATGCCTTGATAGTAGGTGCTAGTCGTAGGAACGACGGAGCATGAGGCGCGTCCACAATTGTAAAAGTTGCAGCGCCGAGCGAGATATGGCTGGGATACGAAAGAACTGCGACTTACCGTGAGGACGGTGATAGTGACTGACGCCAACTTCTACAAAATTCGCATTCACACGATTGAGCGCATGCATCATTTCAACGCAGATCACACCGGTCGTCGACCGCAAGCGGACTTTTTCCAAAATTGCATTTCTGATCAAACGAAAATCGCAATCGGTGTCTCGGACTGGCAAGCGAAAAAGGAACCGCACACCATGGTGATACACCCGACCGATAACCCGGCGATGGATTGGATCACCACGACCAATCTTGAATCCTTGGATTACATCAGACGATTCAGTGACAGCGGCGATACAGCGCACAATTTCACGAGCATCATACTGAGCATCACCATCGGTATAGAAAACCCACTGTTTGTTTGAGGCTGCAAAACCAGACAGCAGCGCTCCTCCATAACCACGATTCACTTCATGGTTGACAATTCTCAGTTCACCGATTTCTTTTTGGAGTTCTTGCAAAACTTTGAGCGAGTTGTCGCCTGATCCATCATTAACCACGATGATCTCGAAATCATCAACAGATTCAACAAGAGACTCACGAACGTCTCTCACCAACTTGCCTATTGACAGAGCGTCGTTGTAACAGGGAAAGAAAGCCGAAACCGAAGTAACTAGCGGATTTCGTTGTCGTACATCAGTCATTGTTCAAACTCTGACAAAGCTGCGCACACATCATCTACTTCACTGTCGGTCAGTTCTGGAAAACAAGGAAGGCTCACGCATTTGCTTGCCCATTTTTCAGCAATAGGACACGCGGCCGAGACAAACTGTTGAAGCGCTGGTTGTTGTGTCAGGGACAATGGATAATGAATCCCAGTAGAGATTCCAAGCTTGAGCATCGATTGGCGAAAGTCATCTCGATTCACCGGCAGCGCCACTGCCCAGTGGTACACGTGATTCGAATGAGTGGCTTGCCACCGAATACTGGGATTGGCAAGTTGATAACGATTTGCTATGTCACGCCGCCGTTGATTTCCTTCTTCTAACTGTGAGAGCACAATATTGAGCCATGCTGCTTCGATTTCACTGATGCGATGATTTTGACTGACCTCAATGTGTACATACTGTTCACTTTGACCATGCACCCGGAGTCGACTTAAACGTTCAGCAACTTCTGGATCATCGGTGACGACCATTCCACCATCGCCAATACCGCCAAGGTTTTTGGTCGGATAAAACGAGTACGCACCGATGGAACCAGTCAGACCCTTTGTCGCCCCGTGGCTCTGTGCACAATCTTCAACAACCTTCACCCCAAAATTGATCAGCTTGTCCAAATTGTCAACTGGACGACCGTACAGATGGACAGCAATCACCGCTTGGGTTCGTTCCGTCATCGCTTGCTCGACGAGATCAAAATCTATTGCAGCAGTTTCGTCATCGATATCGACGATCACAGGTCGCGCACCAACTGCACACACGGCCGAGGCCGTAGGCACCGCGGTCATTGCCGGCACAATGACCTCATCGCCTTCGCCAATACCCATGGCCGCCAGGCTCAACTGAAGTGCCGATGCACCACTAGATACCGCAACTCCATATTGAGTACCGACGAAACGCGTAAAAGCTTCTTCAAACTGAATCGTTTGAGATCCCAGTAGAACACTGCCACTTGACATGACTTGCTGAACGACCGCGGCAAAGGTCGCAGAATTAGCTTGTAAGCGACGCGATAAATCAATCAGAGGAACCACGGATGCCCCCGATAAAAGTCCAGAGTTTGTTCAACACCATCGGTAAACGCTACTTGCGGAAGCCAATTCAATAAGCGATGTGCCATGGCGTAGTCGCCACTGAAACCACCGATGTCGATTCGGGCAAGTTCTTCAGGCCAAGGGATACAAGAAATCGTTGAACCTTGCCCCGCTCGCGCAACCACTAATTCAGCAATCTGCAACAGGCTCAGGACTTCGGTATGACCCAGATTGATGACTTCCCCTGGATTGACTGCACCGGCGGCAACTTGTAGGGCCGCTTTTCCTAAAGCCTCAACGACATCAGTGACATACAAACAATCGCGCTGCTGCTGACCATCACCAAATACTTCCAGTGGCAAGCCCTTCATGGCTCGCGCCATAAACACTGGCAAAAATCCCAATCCCGTTTTTTGCAAACTTTGACCAGGACCAAAGACATTGCTGAGTCGCAATGACACAGTTTTTATCCCGTGAACTGTTCCGTATAAACGGTGATAGTTCTCGCCAGCAAGTTTGTTCACGCCATTGATATCACGGGGCACCGTTGGATGTTTCTCGTCTACCGGCAAGTACTGGGGTGCGCCGTACACCTGGCGAGTTGATGTATGTACAACCACCGCTGATGGACGAGACCGACGAACAGATTCAAGAAATTTCAACTGTGACGTCACATTAAATTCAGCATCACGAAGTGGATCGACCATTGACTCGTGATGGCTGACTTGGCCAGCAATGTTGAAGACAAAATCAACTCCGTCAAGAATTGGCTCTACTACTTCATCATCAGCAATGTTTCCTCGGACAATGCTGATTGCATCATGCGCCGGGTCGATATTTCGTACATCTGCCCCGTGCTGTTCAATCAACGCATCAAGAACCCGCACATGCGCACCGGCCTCGGCCAAAGATTTGGCCATGTTTGATCCGATGAAGCCCAGGCCCCCCGTTACCAGACACGTTGAACCGGCAAATTGATTCAAGGCACCCATGAGTACCTCACCACGTTGATGGCTAAGTAAAGAAACGAACTTCCTGCAACTACAAAAAAAGTCAAGCGATAGATCTTTGGCCAATTCGCCAATGAAATCGCCACCATTGCCAACAACGGAGGAGTCAAAGATACGTAACGGGCCATCCCCTCGACACCGAGTAGTAGCGAAGGTACTAACAACACAAACGAAATGGCATGCCACCAACGAGGAATCTTCTGAATGGAAGGTGCTGCGACAACTGCAACGATGACAAAAGTCGTGACATGTAAAAAGATCGCCGGTCGTTCGAATGGGTGCGACAGAAAATCCAAAATTGTCGTTTCGAGCCAGGTGTTCTTGGCTTCGAGAAAGGCCAGTGCATCACCCGTCTTATTGCGGCAATAAATCATCCACGCCACCACAAATATCAGTGACGGTGTGACAACAATGAACGCATTCTTGATACTTCTTTGCACAAACCAAACTGCCAAGAGAAGAGCCGGCACAATCAAAATCCCATTGGGTCGACTGGCACTCACTACCAAAACCAACAATCCGACCATCCACCAAAGCCGATTCGTGTTTTGATTGTTGTCGACTCGCCACTCAATGCGATCAACTACTACCAAGGTCCAAATCAATGCAGCCACGAACATACTGTCGCTATACGACAACACCTGACCAACCGCTCCCGGCAAGAGCGCTAACGTCCAGACCGCATACTGAGCAACTGTGTCGCTTTCGCGGTGCCGCACTAGCTCAAATATTCCGATCAGGGCGAACAATGCACAGATCCACGACACAAGAATCAACGAAGGACCAACTGGTGCCCCGACACGAGTGAATAGGTCGGCTACGAACGGATACAACGGTGAAAATGGCCAGGCCGTACTGAACTCTGGCATCGGTCCATTTGGATAACCGATCGTCATGATGATTCGGTACCAACCACCATCCATGAATGTCAGCCCAAAGCTATTGAACCACTTACCTTCGGCTGTTGGCCATACGACCAACCCCACAACTCCGATCAATCGCGAAACAATCCACGCCAAAATTGGTATGTGCCATACCTTCACAGCAGATTTCAGCCGAGGCTGAGTGGAGGCTGGTGAAACATCCACGGTGGCCATGCGTTCTAGTGTAAGAGTTTTATGACGTGAAGGTAAGAGAACTTACGTTTCATTCGGAAAATGGTGATCTCAGTTATGGACGCAGCCGAATATCGCCGAATGGCCAAAGTTGAACAAACCCATTGGTGGTACCAAGCAACGCGCGCATTGCTCCGCCAATTCATTGTGAGTGAATTACGAGTAGATGAACAATCAACTCCCCGACGCTTTCTTGATGCTGGGTGTGGCACTGGAGCAACTGGTGCTTGGCTGGCCGATCTCGGCTTAGTGATCGCCCTCGATACCGAGCCCGAGGCACTGAATTTATACCGTCAGGCACATCCCGACGCCCAATTGATTCAGGGCGATATTTCAGCGATTGACCTACCTGATGACTTCGTAGATGCTGCACTCTGTGTCACCGTCTTGTACCACGGTGAAGTGACCGACCCCGGTGCTGCAGTTCGCGAAATGGCACGAGTCGTGCAACCGGCTGGTTTGGTATGTCTGATGGAACCAGGTGTTCGTTCACTTCGTCGTAGCCACGATCGAGTCACACATGCGGCACGCCGATTTAGCCGGGGTGATCTTGAACAGCTCGCACGCCAAGCCAACCTCGACATCGTTCGATCAACTGGCGCATATTCATTTCTTATTCCACCAGCGTGGCTCAAATCGAAACTGGAAAAAGGTGAATCCACGAGCGATCTTGACAGCAACGCTTCAGGACTTTTCGGAATTCTCGGTTTCGTGGCCCGACTTGAGCGACAACTATTACGCGTGGTCTCACTCCCCTTCGGACTCAGCGTGATCGTCATCGCTCGCAAAAAACCCTGATGCAATGCGCCAGAGCAGTACGGTAGAAGGCGCATGGGATTGTTCAAGCGCACACCAAAGACCCCTCTGGTTGATCCAGCCGAAGTCGCCGAATTACGCGAGCAACTCGCTCAATTGCGCTCAGAGTTGGCTGCAGTCAATGCAGTTGACTCTGATCAATCGCGACGCCTTGAAGAAGTTGACGGAAAGATCATCAGCCTCAATGCTCGCGTCACTCAAGTTGGAACAGAAGTTACGCATCAACTCGGCGAGCTCTCAAGCGATATCGATTCTTTGGGACAACGCACCGATGCCGCCAATGTTGATCAGGTTCGACTTGCCACAGAACAAGCTCGCTACCAAATTGCCTTCCGTCAAGACTTGGCTGAAGTTGTTGAGTTGATCAACAAAAAGCGTTGATCAACTCACCTCACTACTTTGAGTTCTAGGCGCTCAGTTGAGTCAGCGCTTTGGCGATCAATGCCTGAGCCTCATCAACCTTGCTCTGATACGTCCCCAAATCACCATCTCGTAAAGCAACATCGGCTTCGTCAAACAATGTCTGCGCCTCTTCAAGCAACACAACTGGATCGGTCGTCGAGCTGTCGGTTTCGGGCGTAGTTCCTGGATCAGTTCCCGTGTCAGTACCTGTGTCAACTTCAGTGTCAGTTCCGGTGTTTGAACCAGAGTCACCCACAACTTCACCGAGGTTGACTTTGGCTTTCGGGAAAAGGCGATTGATCGCTTCGGTCAATGTGTCGCCGATGACTGCTTCACCGTCGTACCATGCCAATACTCGTCGCACGAACACTTGCTTTGAACCAGTCTCATCAGGTCGCACATACAACGGTTGAACCCAAATCAAGCCTTGGCCAATCGGAACAACCTGCAGTTGACCAAGAATGACTCGTGAGCCCTGTTGGTTCAGCAACGTGATCACTGGCGAAATACTCGGATTACTGCTCAATTCTGCAGAGACCGTTGCTGGTCCAGCCGGCAGAGTGCCGTCGTATTTATAAACCTTGAGTTGGCCATAAGTCTCGGGGTCACTCGAGACCACCATGAATGCCCGCAGTTCTTTTCTCGTGTCATCTGATGAGAACGGAACAAATGGGCGAATCAACGAAAAGGTTGGGGCGGCGGTGGAACCAACTGTGTCGGGTGCATGGAACAACGTGTAGTACGGCTCGAAACGCGCCACGTTTGCATCGGCTACGTTGCCGGTATCGGCTTGTGACGTTGCGCCCGTGGTTGCAGTGACATCACCTGCGGTCGTCACAGCAACTTCTGGCTGACGTTGAGCTGCTTGAGCAACGCTCCAAGCTGAGTCACGGTTGAAGAATGCGTCGGTGTCAGTGAACTGATATCGACCATAAAGATTCGTCTGCACTCGGAAAAGGTCTTCGGGATACCGGAAGTGAGCCCGCAATGTTGCTGAAACTTGATCGGCTGACGTGAAGAGTCCGGGGAAGGCTTTTGACCAGGCCCGCACGATTGGATCTGTCGGATCAACGACGTACAAAACCACTGAGCCGTCATAGGCATCAACAACGGCCTTCACACTGTTGCGTACATAATTGAAATTGTGCTTCAGACCTGATCCTGCAGTGAGGTTGTCGGTATTTGCTTCTTGTGCATAGGGGTAACGAGAAGTGGTGGTAAATGCATCTATGACCCATAGGACTTTTCCGCCGTCAACGACAGGGTAAGGGTCGGCATCAAGATGCAAGAAAGGTGCGACTTTTGAAACCCGATCGCTGACATCTCGAACATCAATGAGTCGCGATTCTTTGGTAATCAAACTAGAACCAAACAAGTTGAATTCACCAAAGTGAATTGCATAAGCAAGTTTCTTTGTGGCTGAATCAAGAACGACTCCACCTGCTCCTTCATAAGGAGTTGCTGCAGTGTCTGGACACGCTTGTTCAACTTGTTTCGTCTTGACGATTGCATAACCAGGCTGTTGAGTACCCACATATAACTGCGGTTTTTCAGCAGCGATCTCCTGGTAAATCGGGCGACCGTCAGACGTAATTTGCGAGGCACTTGCCGCGACTACACCACAACCGTGGGTATAGATCAAATGCTTAGATACCCAAGTTTTGTTTGGAATGCCGTCTGGGTTGAGTTCGCGTGCTGCGACCATTGTCTGCTGTGAACGGCCAGCGACGTCATATCTGTCAACATCAAGATCATTAATTGAATAAAACGCAAAGAGTCCTTGGTCAAGCGAATAGCGATCTTTCATTTCTGATACGTCGAGTAATCGCGAGTCAGCCAAAGGAGCGGAGTCCTGGGCTATTTCGGCATCGGTCACTGTCCCAGAAGTCAAAGAAATTGTCTCAACTTTGTCGATTCCCATGGCGGCTCGTGTTGCGGTGACATTTCGACCGATATATGCATATTCGCGTGTTGTCACATTTGGCTGAACCACGAAACGTTGAATCACTGCGGGATAAACAGTTCCGGCAACTATTGCCACGACCGCCCAAAGGGCCATTGACAAAAGTGGCAAACGCCAGCCGCCAAATCGAATACCTGCCAAAAAGAGAACGGCTACCAGCAAGCTCACCAAGATCAATAAGTTGATCGCGGGAAGTTGCGCGTTTACATCGGTGTACGTAGCTCCTTGAACAACGCCCCGGCCAGAAACAGTTAACTCAAAGCGCTGCAACCAATAATCGGCAGCCTTGATGACAGCGAGGATCGAGAAGAGAACGCTGAGATGAATTCGCGCCCCTTTCGAGATGCGATCGCCAGCAGTTTGCACTCGAATCGAACCATTCAAGAAATGCATCACCGCAGTGAGAATTGTGATCATCACGACTGCGGCGAATGCCCAATCGACCATGAATGTCAAAAACGGAAGTCTGAAAATATAGAACCCAACGTCGACCCCAAACAACGGATCATTGATTCCGAACGATTGCGAATTCTTAAAAAGCAACCAGTCCTGCCATTGCGCCATTGCGGGCAAGCCAACCAACAAACCAAATAAAACTGAAATTGCGATTCGCAATAAGCGGGTACGCCGTCCAACGATCATCTTGAATCGCTCAACCACTTCACGCTCGGGTCCGGTTGGAAGTTCTTTCGGAGACAGACGTTCTGCGAGGGTCAAGCTAATAAAGGAAACAATGGCGAAGCCAACGCTGAAGATCGCCCCCAGAAAAATCTTGGTCTTGATTCCGGTCCAAAAGACGTTGCCACGCTCAACTGACCGAAACCACAACAAGTCGACGTAGAAGTTGGCGAGAGTGCGTGCCGACAAAAAGAGGACGAGGACAACCGCGGCAACGACAAAAAGTGCAATCCGACCCTTTGACATCCAGGCGGGCTGATTGGGGTTTCTGGGGCGGCGCGGGCTACGAGGTAAGTCCGAAGAAGGTTTCACACGATGAGACTAGTTCTATTGCTGAACAAGCGCACAGCGGCAGCCAGCATGGGCTGGCGCGAGGGTGTGACCCGTGGGGAACGCCTCTCCTGCACCGACAAATCCCGCAAGCGAATTATCTTCCGCGTCAGCACAGGCAGGTCCGTTGGGATCAACCTTCCAACAAATTTTCTCACCTGGTGTTAACGCAGCAAAAGCACCTCGACCAAATGAGGTCTGGGCAATATTGTCAACTTGTGTATCAACATGCTGATTTTTCCACTCGCGATACACCAATCGCACGAGCGATGTGAGTTCGGCATTGTCGCCCGAAGCCTGAGAAATGCTTCGACTCAAACGTTCACGCAAAGGTACGACCACCGTTGCAATGACGTACTCATTAATCGCCGCCATTTGTGACGCAACCATTTTTTGTACTTCTTTGTCCGATGCGTCGCTCAAAGACTGAGCGCCAGCCGAAGCAGCGGCCTTTAATGACGCCTCAAGCGCCTCAATCAGGCGCGCCGAGTGATCAACTTTTGGACCAACAATGGCATCAAGAGTTTTCACTGGAAGCTTTCCGCGCAAAATATCAAGAACTTCATTTTGCTCATCTGCAAGTATTCGCTTTAATCGGCGCGACATTGCGGCAATAACTGGGGCGAGAGCCTCATCGCGAAGTTCAAAAGGCGTTGGGGCTGCGATTTCTTCAACCGTCTTTTCAACGGCTTTTTCAACGACCTTTTCAACGACCTTTTCAGCCGTCTTTCCAACGACCTTTTCAGTGGTCTTTTTTTTCGGCTCAGCCTTTTTGACTTGAGTTGATGCAACTTCTTTGGCAACCGAATCCGCTCCGGAACGACGCAACTTGGCGAAAATATCATCGGCTGGCGGAACGGCCACTCTTGCCTTGGGTTCGACAATCACAAGTGGCGGATCATTCACATCATCTTCGTCATCAAGATCTTCATCATCCATGTCAACGACTTGCACTTCTTGGCGGGCGAAAAGCGAAACCACGTTTGACACCGGTGCTTCGACAACAAGTTCGACCACAGGAGCGATCGGAGTTTCGTCTTCAACAACAGGCTTTTCAATAACGACAACGTCTTCAATCAACGCAGAGCGATCAAT
>CAMDCI010000004.1 GCA_945889715.1 Bifidobacterium breve
TTCACCGAACAGTTGCTCCTCGATATCGCTTTGCATGTTGAACGCAATCGTCCTTGGCCTCTTGTCGCCCCCACGTGATGCGCGAATATCTACTATGAACAAAAATTCGAGTTCACACGGTCCACTTCACGGAATCAAAGTTCTTGACTTATCGGTCATGATCTCTGGCCCACTCGCCGCCATGATGCTGGCCGACCAGGGTGCCGATGTCATCAAGGTCGAGTCTCCCGGTATCGGTGACTTCATGCGCTACATCGGCTCAGCCAAAGGCGGAATGACCGGCATTTTCGTCAACAACAATCGCGGCAAGCGTTCACTCGTCGTCGACCTGAAAAGTGAACAAGGCGTCGCGGTTCTCAAAAAACTTGCCGAAACTGCCGATGTGGTCATTCAAAACTTTCGACCCGGTGCAGTCGAACGACTCGGAATTGGTTACGAAGATCTGAAGGCAGTCAATCCCAATTTAATTTATGTGAGTATCAGTGGTTACGGGCCCGATGGACCTAACAGTGGACATCGCGTCTATGACAATGTCATTCAAGCAGCGTCTGGTCTGGCGAGTGTGCAAACCGATCCCCGCAATGGCGAACCATCATTGTTTCGTACTCTCTTGTGCGACAAAGTCACATCGCTCACCGCGGCTCAAGCAATTTCGTCAGCACTCTACGCCCGTGCTGCGGGCAATGCCGACGGTCAGCACATTGTCTTAGCAATGCTCGATGCCGCGGTTTCGTTTATGTGGCCCGATTCGGGCATGGATGCTGTGTTGCTTGATGATGACGCGAACCGCACCCCGACGATTGGACAGAACTACGGCATCACGCGACTCAAAGACGGATTCGCCGCCGTCTCGGTTGTCAGCGATAGCGAATTCCGTGGACTATGCCAAACCTATGGTCGGCCCGAACTCGCCGACGACGAACGTTTTGCAACAATGGCTGGACGCACGATGAATGCCTCAGAGTTGGTTCCTCTGATGACAGAACTCTCGGCCCAACAACCCACCGACGAATTTGTCAAGCGTGCTCAATCATTTGACGTTCCGGCCGCTTCAGTCGTGACGCTGGCTGATCTGCCACAACAGCCCCAAATTCGCAACAACCAGGTCTTCGTCGAACGCGAGCACCCAGTTGCTGGTCGACTTCGCGAGCCTCGACCAGCAGCGCGGTTTTCGGCAACTCCAGCCCAAGCTGGTCGCCTGGCCCCCAGCCCAGGACAACACAGCGACGAAGTGGTATCAGAAGTTGGGCTTGATGCTGCAGCATTGCGGGCAGCCGGAGTCATTTTTTAATTCTGATTCTCACGGTTTGATCGCTTCTTAACAATTTCCTGACAATCCAAGACGGTCCTCGCGCCGATGAATGACGTGTTGATTACACGACGTTCACTGAAGTAGGACCACCATGAAAAGATACGACCGAGGTTCAAGCCTCATTGAAGTCGTCATTGCCGTTGCCTTAATGGGCATCGTGGTCTCTGGTGTTCTCGGAGCCTTGTGGTCAGCCATCCGTTTGTCGAGATTTTCTGACGAACAAGCCAAAGTGGAAGCAGTGCTCGGCAGCGCGGCCGATCGATTAGCAAATTATGCCTACATTCCATGTCCAACCAACAACAGCAATGGTGGCTACCTGCCCATCATTCAGGCCGCGGCAGGAACTGTCGATTGGCCCACAAGTTCAGTCACATTGACGGGGATGTTCTTTTGGAACACAACTTCGGTGTCGTCGGGAACGTGGATCACAACAAACGGACTTTCTGGCACCGAATGCAATGAGACCGCATCACTCACAACGGCTCGCACTCTGCAACGCATTACCTTCATGGTGACATCACCATCGGGTTACTCAAAGTCGCTGGAAGTGGTGAAGAGCAATGTGTTCCCGCGCTCAATTTCATAAAACCAAAGATCAATCTGGTCAACGCGATCGCGGTATGACTTTGGTTGAACTGCTCATCACCGTCACGATTCTTGGGATCATCATGACCAGCCTTTCGGCTGCGATGATTGTGATTCTTCGGACCGAGCGACCCATTAAAGACCATTTGTCAGAATCAAAGGACATTACGTTTCTACAAGCATGGATTCCCAATGATCTTGCCTCGGCATCAAGTCGCAATATTGACCCTCTGCACCAACCAAGTCCCAGAACAACTTTGCCTGGCACCAATGTTCTCACTCTCAACCGTGCCGACATTTCAACAAGTGATGTCACCACAAATTATGTCGTTTCATATCGGTATGTTCAGGTCGGCGAGGAATGGCAACTACAGCGTTATGAAATTCGCAATGTCGGACTCACAACGCAGACCTTGACAAAAGTTGGAGTTGCTCATCAACTCGCCGCGCCTCCAGCTACCTGGAACCCAACTCAATCACCAATCCACGCAGTCACTGTGACTTCTCGCAATCAAGTCGTCCTACGGCCGATCGGTGAAGATGTTCAAGTCACCTTCGGCAGCGGCGAAGAATTTACAACCGGTGGAGCCGGACTCTCATCTCAAGATCAGTTACCAACCGATTACACGGGTGGAATCATTGATCCGTCTGCACCGCCAACCCGTTGTGGAGGAACCGTCACCGTTGTGCTTGACACGTCAAGCTCGATTCCCTCACAAGGTGGCGCAACCTCACTTGTCAATGCAGCACTCGGGTTCATCGATGCTTTTTCGGGAACCCCAACCTATTTACGCATCGTCGGTTTCGATATTTCGGCATATTCGTACTACCCAACCACCGCTGGCCAATACGTCAATATTCTCAATCCATCTACCAACCTCACCGCGATGCGTACCAAGGTTGACAATCAGGACTTGAGCACCGCCCGTTGGGGATCTGGAACGAATTGGGAAGACGGCTTATGGCAAGCGTTTAGAAATACTTCTGGAACTGCGTTCTCCCAATTGCCAGAACTTGTTGTTTTCATTTCTGATGGCGAGCCCAACCGCAACCGAACGAACACCCCTAACGATGGTGACGCACGTTTCAATACCAGCGATCTGTCGCGTGCAGTAACAGCCGCCAACTACGGACGTGGCACCGGTGCACGAATTGTTGGAATTTTGGTGGGCAACGATGCCAGCACGACCAACCAAGGTCGCATGAAGTCAGTAGTCGGCAATGTGGTCTGGAACGGAACTGGACCAACCAATCCCGGTAATGCCACAGCGGCTGACTTTTTCTTACCCGCCAACTCTGCTTCATTTGCTCAACTGGGAAATGTTTTGCGGTCAATCAGTGCTGCAGTTTGCGGTGGAACCGTCACGGTACAGAAACGTATTGAACAAGCCGGAGTACTTTCTGAGGCCACTGGAACTTGGTCGTACACGACCGACGTTGGCGTACGAGACCTCGATACTTCGCAGTCATCTTCAGCCACGTTCGACTTCACATTTCCCAGTGGAACGACAACACGAACAGTCCAGATCACTGAGACTCCGAAATCTGGTTACACCTTTGTTCGAGCCGAGTGTTCTTCTGCGGGAACAGCCCTGCCATCTAGTCGCTTACAAAGTCCAAGTGATGGTTCACCAGGAGTCATCATCACGTTGACTCCCGATGAAGCAATTTCGTGCTTAATGGTGTCGCGGCCGTCATGACAAAGGTTTCTCAATTCTGCAAAAAGCGCTCCGAGCGCGATCGGGGTTCAGCACTTTTACTCGTGCTCATCTTGATGGTCGTTGGCAGCGTGATCGCTATCGGACTACTGACTTTCACGCGCGTCTTGCTTGATACGCGACCTGCGCTGCACGAGCAGAACTCAGCGGCCGAAGCCGTGAAATCTGGAACTCGAATGGCAATTACATTGCAACGCGATTTCGGACCATCTGCTTGCTTCGCCGCTTCAACAAACTGGTCGCTCAATGGATACAACGTCAACTCGACGTGCACAACGGTCACGAGTTACACCTCGGGCGCAAATCGCTACGGCACCATCACCACGCTGAATTCGGGAACTACCACAAACATCACAACGCCATCATGGGCTGGAACCACCACCTCCGCCTTAAGTGGAAATATTCTGATTAATGCGGGTACCTCGACAGCGCCGCTCAGTAGCAACTTCACCAATGATGGATCAACTAGTTGGACCAGCATCGCAAAACAATGGTGGCAGTTGGCCGGAGATAATCCCACAGGCACAGTTTGGAACTACCCACAACTTCCACAAATTCCTAGTTTTGAACGACCAGGATCACAAGCATCGATTGGCACTTGTTCGTTGTATTTTCCTGGTCGCTATCTCGGCACCACGGCACTCACGCTCACAGGCGGAACACATTACTTTGCTTCGGGCATTTATTACTTTGAACGACCGCTCATCATTACTGGCAGCGCACAGGTGGTCTTTGGTGAAGGAAGTTATGGCGGATGTGCCGTAGATGCTCAAGCCGCCTTTGCCTCAACTGCTCCTAAAAGTCACGAGATCACTGGCAAGGGGGCAACTTTACTTTTAGGAAGTGGCGCAACGCTGACTGTTCAAGAATCATCGGTGCGTTTTAATCGGCGTGTCTCAACTTCGACAACACGTGGCAGTGAAGGCGTGTCTATCCGTACGGTGAACTTTGGACAGAGCAACACCTCTGTAGTCATTCCTGCCGACACCGTTTTGCTTGCTGACGGAACAACGACACCTGTTGCGAGCCATTCAATTATTCCTGTTGCGAATGCCACGCCAGTTTCATATGTTTCATCAACACTCGCCCCAAGCACGACGTGGGGTGTTGATGTCCGACTCAACGGAGCAGTATCAACGACAAACCGTTTCCTTGTTAATGGTTATATCTTCGTCCCGAATACTGGAGTGCGCGCAACAGGTACAACCGCAACATATGAATTTGGCATGACCGGAGGTGTTGTCGCCGCCAAACTTCAACTTGCGTTGTCACTTGCCCCAAGCCAAGGAATCTCTTCGTACAAAGTAGGTGTGATAAGTCAAACCATTCAACGAAAGGTTCGACTCGCAGTATCAACGACAGGTGGGGTGCGACATGCAGTCTCTACAGCAATCATTGAAGTGCACTCCGACAAAAGTTACGCCATCAATTCGTGGGTAGTCGATCCGTAACCGGCCATGAATCAGCGCTTTAGCCCGCAAGCACAGCGCGAGCGACGAGATCGGTTCCAAACGCAGTCAAAATTGCGAGATACATCAGTCCGGTTGCTGCCATCACTGCTGAATACGCACGTTCTTGAAGAGCCTTCAAAGTCACCACACTTAAGACACCAGTCGTGATCGCACAAGCCGCCCAAAACCAACCCAATTGGCCGCTCCAGCCATCATCGACTGTTCCCGAAAAGACACTGAACATTCCAGTTGGAATCAACATCACGATGACTTCAATCGGCCAAATCACGAGAAACGTACGCACAATGTCATTGACGTGCCGCCGCGGAAGTCCTGGCTGAACGAGGTACCAATGACCAAGCAACATTGCATCCGATACAAAACCCAAAAACGCTGCACCAACAACCGTCCGAACAATGGCGACTGCATCATTGCCACCATCAGAAACTCCAGCAGCGATTAACGCAATGAGTCCAATGGCTACTGGCAACAAATCCAACAGCGGTTCAAATTCTTTGCCGCCACCTACTTTTTTTCCAGAATCGTCACGTTCAATTCCCGTCATTTCGGCGACCCGTTGTGATCGTCGGTCATGCTCGCCGACATAGCCGCTCACTCCAGCCTTGCGTCGACTAATGCTTTGACCCAGACCAAGCGCAATGGCGATCGTTACAACGATGGCACTGACATCGCGAACCGATTCTGCAGATGACGAAGAAGCTGACGCGAACCCGATATAGGCCGATGCGGCAGCCATCAAGACATAGGTCCCCCGCAACAACCATCCGTATCCCAATCCGACTTCACGATGGCGGGTTGTATACCAACATCCCAACATGCCGCCAACCGCCCATTGCAGCAAAACCGTGGACGCATCGAGTTCAATCACGTTCTTTACGCTACGAGAACAAGGTCCTCAGAAAACAATTTCTGTTGAAGTTTCAATTGATATTTGACTCTAGGCTTCTCACGTGAATTCGCATCGACTCGTCAAGTTGCTCGCTAGCGCCAGCATTGGTGCTCTCGTGCTGAGCGGTTGTTTTACTGGTGAACGACCAACCTTGATGCCCGAAATAACTGTTCCTGCGGTGTCCGATACCGCTATTCAAGAAGTCATCGCCATTTTGAATTCCACCCCCACCAGCATTTTCACCATCGCCTATGAAGTTGTCACCAAATTCGGCGACCTTCACACCGCTGCGACTCTGGCTTTTGACCCCTCATTGGGGACAAGTATCACAATCGCCGAAGTCAGGTACATCTATTTAGCCAATGGCACCACCTTGACCTGTTCAACGATTACCTCCGATTGCGCACCTGGTATTGATGAATCGCGAGTGTCTGATCGCCAATTGGTTTCGACGATTTTCAAGAAAGCGACCACCGAACGCATGCAACAAGATGCGCGTGTTGCGGTTGGCTCTGCAGTTGCTTCAGACGAAGTCATCGTTGACAACAATGCATCGTGTAGCGCCATCCCAGTGGTTGATGGCAACGGCGCTACCCAATCAAAGACCTATTGCGCATTCACCGATCTCGGAGTTGTGGCTTCAATGGACACCGCCGATCTCACGATCACCGCACTATCTTTCACAGCAACTGCCACAGCCGATCAATTTTCGGCATAAACCAATCACTCGGTGGGATCACCAAAGGTGCTGCGAGTCATTGAGCGCTTCGTGAGTATTTTTACTTCAACGAATTGACCTGGTCGTGGTGAGTGAATCACCGCTTGACCAACACCCAGCCACATCATGACGTGACCGGGATAGCGCAACAGGTCTCCGGCTTGCGCTGTGTCTTGTGTCCGTGGGTCGGCCGCACGAATTTGGCGAGTTGAGTTACGCGGAAGGTTAAACCCGGCTTGCCCCCAAGCAAAAGACGTCAGACCAGAACAATCGAACCCGACTCCTGGCTTCATGGCAAATCGCTTGTACGGCACGCCCACCTGAGTCAACGCGGCGAGCAATGCGGTCTGATGCTGAATGTCCGAGTCGGCCCACGCGGCGTCTAACTCATTGGGGTCAAGGGCCAGTCGGTCAGCAACCAGTTCGGCAGTCGCCCGACGTAAACGGTTAAAGGAAACACTTGTTTCGGGCGCACCGTCAAACCGAACGAGATCGTCACGAAGTTGTTCAAGCGCCCGATTGGCCGACAGTGCTAACGGATCGCTGTCGGGGATGACGACCGACTTGCCCACAACTGACGTGGCCGACGCGACTGACGTTGTCGAAACAAAAGAGACGAGAGCAACGACAACGCCACAGAAGGCCAAGAATCGACGTCCGTTTCTAGTTGTGGGTGAATCGTTCATATCTCATCTCGAATCAGGTGCCCGAAGGATTTTTGACACGATATCGCAACACAACTGTCATATTTGTTGCGCCCCTGTCATATTCACGGCAGAAATTCAGCAATTTCATGACAAAAGTGCTGGTCATGAGGCAAGATGGCGAGGTGGATATTTCCTCAGAGCATGGGTCACAGACCCCTCCAACTGACACCGTGGCCATCGTTTTGGCCGCCGGTGCTGGTTCGAGATTTTTGGGTTCTGAGCACAAACTTCTCGTGACTTTGCCCCAGCCGGGTAATCAGTGCATTTTTGAGATGTCGTTGCAACAAGTGCTCGGGGCCGGCTTCGCCCACATTGTCGTCGTCACTGGGGCCGCCAATATTCCCTCAGCCATGCTCGCCCATCCCAATGTCACCGTCGTCCACAACAACCGTTGGGCCGATGGACAAAGTGGTTCGGTTGCAATGGGGATTCACGAGGCCCAACGTCTGAAGGCCAGTGCTGTCGTCGTCGGACTCGCCGACCAACCCTTCGTCACCGCCGAGGCCTGGCGACGCGTTGCCAATGCCCCGACTCCAATCGCCGTGGCTACTTATTTCGGCCGGAATGGAAATCCGGTCCGACTTCACGAATCAATCTGGTCGTTATTACCAAATTCTGGTGACTCTGGCGCCCGAGATCTGATCCGCCTGCGTCCCGAGCTCGTTTCGCAAGTAGATTGCCCTGGTTCCGCGGCCGACATCGACACGCAGGAGGACCTTGCGCAATGGACCTAAACCACACTTTCACCGTCAACCAACCCATCGCCGAAACGTGGGTTGTTCTCACTGACCTCGAGCGCATTGCTCCATGTTTGGCTGGTGCCGAACTCCATGAAGTTCATGGCGATGTCTTCAAAGGTGGAGTCAAAATCAAGGTCGGGCCAATCGTCGCCCAATTCAAAGGTGAAGCTCAATTCGTTGAACTCGACACGGTGAACTTTCGCGCTCACCTCAAAGCATCTGGTCGCGACATCGGCGGCAAGGGCAATGCTTCGGCGACCATCACCGCCCAACTCACTGCGATCACGCCAACAAGTACATCAGTCAACGTCGTCACCGATCTAGCGATTACTGGCAAGGTGGCCCAATTCGGACGTGGCGCACTCGCCGACATCAGCGAGAAACTCATCGCACAATTTGCCGACAACTTGAACGCACTGATTGATCGCGAAGGTGGCACTCCTGCTCCATCGGCGAGCGCACCAGTGACTGATGCTCCGTCATCCAAAGCTCCGACCGCCGGCCAAGTCACTGATGCATCGGCGGACGAACCGAAGATTCGTAAAATTGAGGGGCCCGCTGCCGAACCGTTAAACCTGCAGTCAGTTGCTGGTGGCGCAATGATGAAGCGACTTCTTCCCATTGCGGGCGTCATCTTTGGCATCTTGTTGTTCATCGTGCGTCCGTTCCGCCGTCGTCGCAATCGCGAGAGTTGAACAACGACTTCGTTGCCAGTCCTCACGATCGCGAGATAGTTGCCCAACTTCTCGGACGCGAGCCCAGCGGTTTATTTGCTGTTGTCGTACGTGACAACGATGGAGTCCCGGTTGTTATCAAGAATGCGCCGTTCCTTGCCGACGGGACACCGATGCCGACCTTGTATTGGCTGTGCTCCCCCGACGCTCTGATTGCAGTCAGTCGACTAGAAGCAGCAGGCGGAGTCAACGAAGCCGAGGCCGAGGTTGATTCAACCGCACTCGAAAATGCCCACAGGCGATACCAGACCGAGCGTGATGCTCATATCCCGCTTGATCATGGTGGGCCTCGTCCCTCAGGCGGAGTTGCCGGCACTCGAATCGGAGTGAAGTGTTTACATGCTCACTACGCATGGTTTTTGGCCGGTGGAGACGATCCAGTTGGTCGTTGGGTCGCCGAACGAATCGCAAGTGGCTCATGAATACGTCAGTACATGGTGCAGTCGCAGCAATTGACATCGGCACCAACTCCACCAACTTGTTAATCGTCAATCGCGATGGACGCACTCTTGAACGGCGAGTCACGGTCACTCGACTTGGAGAAGGTGTAGACCAGACACGCGTGTTGTCGCCTGAAGCAGTCAAAAGAACCCTCAGTTGTCTCACGGTATATCGCGATCTACTTAATCAACATGATTCACCTCAATTACGAATCGTTGCATCAAGTGCGGCACGCGATGCACTGAACCGTGATGAATTCTTTGATCAAGCAGAAGAAGTATTAGGAGTCCGACCCGAACTTGTCAGCGGTGAGGAAGAAGCCCGACTGACCTACCTCGGCTGCAATTCACAACTCGCCCCCAACCCCAATGGTCACCTCATCATTGACATCGGTGGCGGTTCAACCGAACTCATCGTGGGCACTTCGCAGCTTTTGCAGGCTCATAGCATTGATGTAGGGGCAGTCAGGATAACCGAACGACATTTGCGACATGATCCCCCACAACCCGAGGAACTCTTAAATGCCATCGGTGAAGTCCAAGACTTATTTGACGATGTATTACGAATGAATCCTTCGATTAAAGATGTGCAGCAAATCATTGGCACCGCCGGAACCATCGTGACAGTTGCGGCAATTGAAATCGGCCAGCAGGTATTTGATGCCAATGAATTGCAGGGATTCCACCTGACTCGTGACGCCATTGAAGATGTGTTCCGAACCTTGGCGACTGAGCCTCTAGTTGATCGACGACATAACCCAGGTCTTCCACCCGAACGCGCCGACGTCATTGTCGGCGGTTGCTGTGTACTGGTTGCATTAATGCGTGCCTTGGATGCACAAGAATTAACTGTCTCAACACACAACATCCTTGATGGTGTGTGTGCTGAACTATTGAACAACTTATGAGCGCCGTATGAGCAATTTCGATTCACATCCAGCTCGCGCGAATGCGGGGATTCGTTTGTATGGACGACGAGTTCTCTTGCGCCCATTGGTGCCTTCAGATTTTGCGGCATGGTCTGATGTCCGCCGTCGCAACCATGAGTGGCTCAGCGTTTGGGAACCGCAAAAAATCAAACACGCCCCCGATCCTGAAACTGATCGTGATGCATTCAGCGCAAGGTGCAGTATCCGTGACCGCGAACGCCAAAACGGCACGGCCCACACATTTGGATTGTTCGTCAATCAAAACTTTGCTGGAGAAGTCAATCTCAATTCGGTTCAGCGCGGTGCATTGATGACCGGGACCGTCGGCTACTGGATCGACCAAGGCCAGGCTGGGCAGTCGTACATCGCCGAAGGTGTTGTCGTGCTGTGTCGCTACGCGATTGAAAACCTCGGCTTGCACCGTATTGAGATTTGCATCGTTCCACGCAATAGCAATAGTCGTCGCGTGATGGAAAAGTTGAATATCCGCGACGAAGGCACGGCGCTTCGATTCCTCGAAATTAATGGCGTGTGGGAAGACCACGCGCGATACGCCATCACTGCTGAAGAATGGAATGAGCGACGCGACGAACTAGCGGAGCAATGGCTCTAGAACAAGTTCAATCAAGCTGATCGTGCAAGGTTGCGATATGCCTCGGCCTTTTGTCGACGAACCGTAGTGCGACGCTTCCATTCCTTAACCTTCCAGTGCCGTAAGTTGCGATTCTGATCAAGTTTCTTGACCGCCTTCGCGGCATCGTGGTGATGGAGCGGCTTCCACTCAGCCCCAGGTTCAACCACATCGTCTGGCTCGACTCCGTGACTGACCAGTTCGGCCAATTCGTGTAACTCACCGTGAACACGATGGCGTTCACCGTGGGCGTGGGCCCGCTGTTCGGCACGAGGTAGCGGTACCGCTTCCTGACTTCGATGGCGCTTGCTCATTCGGTCCTCCTTTAAAGGCTCCGTTGAACTCCCCTTAAAGAGAACCGTACATCAATTCAGGGGGAAAGCAAGTCACTTTTGACGGGACGATAGTCCCGAATAACGCCAAGGTCAGCGGGCGTCTACTTCTTCGATGAAATCTGGTTTTGTAACGCTGCAATACGTTCGGCGAACCATGGCTGACGCGTACTCCACAATTGAGGCGTGAGTTCACGTTCGACGGCAACAACATGTTCAGAGACATCGGCCATGGCTTGAATCGTCTTTTTCGTTTCAATCACTAATTCGCGCGGGGCCGATGCAGCTCGTGCTGCCATTGCGTGCGCTACTGCCTGTAATTGATCGTCATCAACACAACGATGCACGATGCCAAGACGTTCCGCTTCTGCGCCATCGACAACTTCACCGAAAATGACTGTTGCCATCGTCGTTTGCGGTCCAGCGATGCGACGCAACATCCATGTATGACCGCCACCAGGATGAATTCCGATTTGCAGGAACCGCGTATCAAACTTTGCTCGACGCGCTGCGATGCGAACGTCGCAGCCAAGCGCCAAATTCATTCCCGCTCCAACAGCAGCACCGTTAACGGCAGCCAAAGTTGGCAATGGACTGCGAGCAATACGCAGGAAGCCTTCGTAAATAGTGCCCAGGCTCTCGGACGAACTCTGTTGCAGATTGCCGAGATTCGCTCCGGCGCAAAATGCCGGCGCGGCACCCGTTACAACAATCGCTCCAACATTGCTGTCGTTTTCAATGCGATCCATCGCCGAAATGATTTGGGCGACTAGTGGAGCCGTCAAGGTGTTGCGTTCGCCAGGATTGTTCAAGGTGATGGTTGCTACGCCGTCGGCAATATCGAGCAGGACAAGAGAGTCGGAAGAAGTCACGTCATGAGTCTCGCAGAATTACAGCGTGATTCTGATATCCAAAACATTTCTGGCAATAAGGTTGGAACATGTCTGCTGACCCGACCTCGCAAGGCGTCCCTGACCGCAAGAGTCGCCCAGCGGCCACCGTCATTTTGACCCGCAAAAATTCTGACGTTGATTGTGGCTTCGAAGTTCTGATGCTGCAACGCAGCACGGTGGGTGCCTTCGCCGGAATGTGGGTTTTCCCTGGCGGTCGCATTGACGACGCCGACGCAGGTCATGATGACCTGACGAAGGCTCGTTCGGCCGCCGTGCGCGAGGCAGCCGAAGAGGTCTCAGCTGTCCTTGAACATTCAACCCTCACGGTATGGAGCCACTGGACTCCACCCTTGAATGCCCCGGCGCGATTCACGACGTGGTTCTTCGTAGCCCCATGGACTGGCGACCAAGTCGGCATTGACAATCATGAAATTGTTGATTATCGCTGGATGGCACCCGATCACGCGTTGACATCAGGTATTCCGATGGCGCCACCAACCATTGTGACGTTGCATGAACTTCTCGAAGCCGGCGGCCATGACGCGATTCATCGTGGTCGCGCTGATCCACCTTCGTATGTCACTCGCCCAGCCGTTGCCGCCGATGGTTCGTCGATTTTCTTATGGCACGGCGACGCTGGTTACGAATCTGGCGATCCCGATGTTCTGGGCCCGCGAAATCGTTTGCTTTTGCCCGAGGGTTTTGGTGGACCAGTGTTCACCTACATTCGGTCCGCCTAGAAGACTTGAGTCCATCGGGTTGTAGCGTCAACGGCATGCTTGACCATGTATTCACCGATGTCATTAGCGCGCTGCGTGATGCATTTGAAGGTGCGTTTCTTGAACGTCAAGCTTTTGAAGAACACTTTCAAGTTGACATCCAACTCGGCGATGTGAGTTGGGAAACGAGTTATGGTTTGCCTGGCGAAGGTCAGCCACCCCGAATTGTCGCGCACATCTCATTTGATTGGCCATCATGGAGTCAAACCGCATATCGCAAATGGTATGTCGATGAGTCAATTGATGAATTACCGGCAATTGAAATGGAAATTGTCTTGCGTATTCAACGCATCAAAGACAACCCCGATCTTGCCGCGGTTCGTTCACTGCTTCCCGTCTTGAGCCCACTCATCGGCAATGGCCGACTTGAACGCGCTGGTCTGACCGTTGAGGCTACGTACCTCGATGATGAGGCTCTCGCTGAGCATGCAGTTGAAGCAACCTATGAGGGAATGTACGAATTAGCCGAAGAATCATTGGCTGATGGCGCAAACACTTTGCTCGACGAACATTTTGGTGCCCTTGGTGGTTGGGTTGCTGCCATGTTGGTCAAACTTGGCGACATTAAGTATTCATTTCTCCCAGCCGATACACCAGACAACGATTAACTCTTTATCAACTCCAAAGAAAGTTCATAATAGAAAGACGACCATGACTCTCATTACTTCGGCCGACAGCGTTGTCCTTTTAGAGATCAGCGAGCGCATCGCGACAATTACTCTCAACCGCCCTTCGGCCCGCAATGCACTTTCAACCGAAGTGTTGAAACTTCTTCCGCAACTCATGAAGCAAGCCGATGCATCAGATGATGTTGATGTCATCATCTTGACGGGAAGCGATCCAGCGTTTAGCGCAGGGCTTGACCTCAAAGAACTTGGTTCAACTGGCGACAACCTTGGCGCGGGCACCGGAGCCGACGGCCGCCCGAATGCTGACGGAATTCGCGGACCTTTTCCGGCCCTCAAAAAACCTCTCATCGGAGCGATTAACGGCGTTGCCGTCACCGGCGGATTTGAACTCGCACTGAATTGCGATTTTCTCATTGCCTCTGAACACGCCAAATTTGGTGACACCCACGCCCGGGTTGGCGTCATGCCGGGATGGGGGCTCACGGTTTTGCTGCCGCAAGCCATTGGTGTACGTCGAGCCCGCGAAATGAGTTTTACCGGCAACTTCATGTTGGCCCCCGAGGCCTATGACCGCGGACTGGTCAATCACGTCGTCCCCCACGCTGAATTGCTGCCGTTTTCTCGTCAAATTGCCCGAGATATCGCTGGAAACGATCAACCTGGAGTTCGACAAATACGTCGCACTTACGCCGAAATCCACGCCGAAACCACAGGATGGACCATTGAGGCCCGTGATGGCGCAGTTTGGCGCAAAGAGCAATTTTCCTCAGAGAAAGTTGAAGAACGTCGCCGCGCGATCCAAGATCGCGGTCGCCAGCAATAAAGGAACTTAATAATTCTGGCAGACATGTCACGCCTGTGTTTGTTCTACGGCCATTCTGAGGTCGTGTAACCTTTGCCTACCGTTCGTATGGCATTCCCGCCATTCGATTAAGGGGAGGAAAAAATATGCGTAAGAATGCACGATTGCTGGCAGCATCAATTGCCGCACTCAGCCTCTTCGCTGCCGCTTGTGGCGGCGACGACAAGGGCACAACCACCGAAGCACCTGCAGGCACCGATGCGCCCGCAAGTGGCATCATCGCCGGCGTTGCCTTCGATACCGGCGGCCGTGGCGACGGAACATTCAATGACTCAGCAGCAACTGGTGGCGAGCGTGCCGCTAGTGAACTTGGTGTTGAGATCAAAGAACTCGAAGCAACAGTTGACGAAGACCGTAAGGCCAACCTCGAATTACTCGCAGGCGACGGCGCACAGGTCATCGTTGGTGTTGGTTTCATGTTCACCGATCCCATGACCGAAGTTGCTGCGGCTAACCCCGACATTCACTTCGGCATCGTTGACTCAGTTGTCGATGCTCCGAACGTGAGCAGCTTGTTGTTCGCTGCCAATGAGGGTTCATTCCTCGTTGGTGCAGCCGCCGCTCTCAAGAGCGAATCAGGTCAAATCGGATTCATTGGCGGTCAAGAAATTGACCTCATCAAGGCATTCGAAGCTGGTTACACCGCAGGTGCGAAGTTCGTCAATCCCGACATTATTGTGGAAGTGAAGTACCTCGGACCGGCCGGCGACAACTCCGCATGGGGCAACGTTGCTGGTGCTAAAGAAATCGCTGCTGGCTGGTACGCCGCTGGCACCGACGTCATCTACACCGCTGCTGGCGGTTCAGGTGCAGGCACCATCGAAGCAGCTATCGAAGCCGGCAAGTGGGCTATCGGTGTTGACAGCGACCAGTACCTCACCTCAGGTGACGCGGCAGCCCAGGCTGTCATCTTGACCTCGATGATCAAGCGCGTTGACGTTGCTGTGTTCGAGACCATCAAGGCTTCGGTTGACGGTGACACCTCTGGTGGCATCAAGATGTTCGACCTCAGCAATGACGGTGTTGGCTACTCAACTTCGGGTGGATACGTCGACGAATTCGTCGATCAACTCGAAGAGATCAAGGCCAAGATCGTGGCCGGCGAAATCGTAGTTCCGTCGATGCCCTGATTCAGTTCCTGAATCAATCACGAGTCATTAGTTAGTCGAGAGCCCGGGTCCGTGACCCGGGCTCTCTGCTATAACGGATTATGCACTTCAAGGGGCGACATGACTGAATACTCTCATTTAGGTAAGCAATTAGCCGTAGAGCTTCACGGCATTACCAAGCGATTTCCTGGCGTGATCGCCAACCACGATGTTGAACTTCTTGTTCGAGCCGGAACAATTCATGCCATCGTTGGTGAAAATGGCGCCGGAAAATCAACGTTGATGAAAACTTTGTATGGCATGCATCAGCCCGACGAAGGCACGATTACTGTCAACGGAAATCCCGCGCAGTTCAAGACTCCGACCGATGCCATCGCAGCAGGTATCGGAATGGTTCACCAACACTTCATGTTGGCCGACAATCTCACGATTACCGAAAACATCATTTTGGGTGATGAGCCCGTTGACAGTCGTGGCCGTATCAATTTCAAAGAAGCTCGGGCTCGCATTGAGTCACTCATGACTTCACTCGGCGCAACTTTTAACCCCGATACGAATGTTTCCGAACTTGGCGTTGGCCAACGACAGCGAGTCGAGATTCTCAAGGTTTTATATCGAGGCGCGAAAATTTTAATTCTTGATGAACCAACCGCCGTGTTGGTCCCTCAAGAAGTTGATGAGTTATTCACCACGCTCAAGCGACTCGTTGCCGAAGGTGCCACGGTCATCTTCATTTCACACAAGCTTGATGAAGTGCTCACTTATTGCGACGAGATCACGGTCATCCGCCAAGGAACTACCGTCGCCCGCACGACTCCTTCGCAAGTAGATCGTCGTTCGCTTGCCGAATTAATGGTCGGAAGCGACTTACCCGACCCTTCTGGTCGCGAAACAAAAGTTGGCGACGATGTTCGGTTACAAGTGACTGGTCTCAATTTGGCTGGTGATATTGCCGGTGCCAAGTTGGCACTTGAAGACATCAATGTTGCAGTTCATTCGGGTGAGATTGTTGGAATTGCCGGGGTTGAAGGCAACGGCCAATTTGAATTGTGCGAATCAATCTTGGGGCTTCGCACAATCTTGAGTGGCTCAATTTCGGTGTGCGGACATGAACTCTCACACACCGAAACTCGCGACCGGATCAACATGGGATTGTCGTACATTCCCTTTGATCGACATCGTGAAGGATTACTGCTTGATGCTCCACTCTGGGAAAACACGTTCTTGGGCCGCGAAGAAAACTCGTCACTCACCAACGGCCCCTTCATTTCACGTAGCAAGATTGAAGCCGATTGCCGATCCATTATCAATCGCTTCGGAGTCTTAACACCAAGCGAACAGGTTCCCGCGTTTGCACTCTCTGGTGGTAACCAACAAAAACTTGTCGTCGGTCGCGAGATGGTCAGCGATCCCAAAATCTTGCTCGCCGCCCACCCCACGCGCGGAGTTGATGTTGGCGCGCAGGCAGCAATTTGGGATGAACTACGCCATGCCCGCGACAAAGGTCTCGGAGTGTTGTTGATCTCCGCCGACCTCGAAGAACTCATTGGATTATCCGATCGCATCTTGGTGATGTTTGATGGTCGCGTCACCGCCCAACTAGATCCAGCGACTGCAACCCCCGAAATGTTGGGTACTTACATGACTGGCGAAGTTCAAGGAGACGCTCGATGAAAAGTCAACGCCTACAGCGAATGGCCGTCACATCAGCCAGTTCGCTGCTCGCAGTATTTGTCGCACTGTGTATTTGCGCGGTAGTCCTGTTGATTACCGGCAAAGATCCTATTGAGGCCTACCGCACCCTGTTTGGCGCGGCTGGTGATACCAAGGTCTTGCAGGGATCTCTCAATCGTGCAACTCCACTCATGATCTCGGCCGCCGCCGTCGCCATCGGATTCAAAATGAATCTCTTCAACATCGGAGTTGAGGGCCAAATGCGCGTGGCACTGTTGGCTACAGCAGTTGCCGGCGCCGCTGTCGACTTACCTGCACCATTACACATTCTGTTCTGCTTCGTCGTCGCGATGGCTACTGGCGCAATCTGGGCCGGCTTTGCAGGTTGGCTGAAGGTCAAACGTGGAGTCAATGAAGTGATTTCAACCATCATGCTGAACTTCGTGGCGCTGAGTTTGGTGGCGTGGGCATTCGATTCGTTCTTCCGTGCCGAGAGCACCACGGGAAGCGTGTTAGTCAAGACCAAAGAACTGCCGACATCGGCTTGGTTCCCCGACATTGTTGATCGTCGTTTAAGCGGCATGTTCTTCATCGCTGTTTTGGTTTTAATCCTTTTCTATGTACTGGTCTGGAAAACGAAGTTCGGTTTCCAACTACGTGCATCTGGGGCAAACCCTGGCGCCTCACGTGCCACTGGCGTCAACCCCAAGCGCATGGTCATGATTTCAATGTTGCTCTCAGGCGCATTAGCCGGACTTGTGGGAATGCGCGCTCTTCTCGGCGATGTGCACGCATATCAAAACAACTTGGCCGAGCAACAAGGTTTCAATGGAATCGCCGTTGCCTTACTTGGCCGCAACCACCCACTTGGTATTTTCATCTCAGCGCTGTTGTTTGGTTACCTCGGCGAGGCATCAGGTCGCTTGCAACTGATTGACATTCCCAAAGAAATCACCACCATCATGACGGGCATCATTGTTCTTGCCGTTGTCATCATCAACGAGGCAGTGAAACGCTGGGACGATCGGCGTATTCAACATAAGGCTGCAGTGGCTCTTGAAACAGCGGTGGTGGCAGCATGAAATTCTTTAAGTCGTTAACAACTGGACAACGCACTATTGCCTTGTCCCTGGGCTTCATGCTCGTTTTGTCAATCGTTCGACTTTTCACAAATGCCGACGACATCACCAGCTCTGGAACGATCTCATCAACATTGCGCGTTGCAACACCAATCTTGCTTGCAGGTTTAGCGGGCGTGTGGGCCGAACGAGTTGGCATCGTCAACATCGGTATCGAAGGAATGATGATCATCGGCACGTGGTTCGGTGGCTATGGCGCCTGGAAATGGGGTTCGTGGGCCGGAATCGCGTTAGCGATTGTTGCTGGCTCACTTATTGGCTTGTTGCATGCCCTCGCAACCGTGCGCTTCAATGTCAACCATGTTGTCTCAGGTATCGCGATCAATATTTTGGCAGCCGGCACAACCGAGTATTTATCCATTATCTTTTTCAAAGGGCAAAAAGGCGGCGGAGAAAGTCAGTCGCCAGCTGGCAAGGGTGGTTACGGCGAATTCGACATGCCGTTCTTATCTGGAGGGCGTATTGGGTCATGGCGTAGCCCTGACATTTTGGGGTGGATCGAGCAGAAACATGATCTTCCATTGATCCCCGACCTCGCAGGCTTACTTCGCGGTCTCGTGAGCGATATCTATATCCCGACCATTGTCGCTATTTCTCTGGTCCCACTGACCGCGTTCATTTTGTGGCGCACGCGATTTGGGCTTCGAGTTCGTTCAAGCGGTGAATCGCCACAAGCTGGCGAAAGTTTGGGTGTCCCCATCAATCGTTTGCGCTATCAGGCGATGGCAATCAGCGGTGGCTTGGCCGCATTTGGTGGAGCGTACCTGTCGTGTGTTTTCACCAGCACCTATCGCCAAGGACAAACCGGCGGCCAGGGCTACATCGGACTCGCCACAACGATCTTCGGAAACTGGACACCATTCGGAGTTTTTCGAGGGTCAATTTTGTTTGGTTTCCCATCAGCGCTCAAATTCCGTGATGAGAAGAACGTACCTGCGCTTCTCTTAGTCATCGCAGTGATTTTGATTGCGCTCGGCATTGTGAGTGCAATGAAGAACAAGCAGATGTTAACGATGGGGCTCTTTATTGGAGCAGCCGTATCGGCAGCAACTTACTTCTTAGTTGATGAAGTTCCGCAAGAGTTTGTGGCAGCGACTCCATACATCGTCACGATTCTGGTGCTCGCTGGAGCACAACAGCAGTTGCGGCCACCAGCGCATGCTGGTATCGCCTATCGCGCTGGCGAGAATCACTGACCGATCAAGTTTAGTTTTTCAGTTACCCAAACTGGCGACGGTTTGAACTTCGATTCCACCACGCGGACGTTGTGTCAAGGTCACCACGACTTTGCGAGCCTTGGCGGTCTGCATAATTTCTCCAGCTATTTCTGCGGCTAAGGCCTCAGCGAATACTGCTCGATCACGGAAGTTCCAGAGATACAACTTGAGGCTCTTCGACTCAACGCACCATTCAAGTGGCTGATACTCAATCACCACGTGTGACAAATCGGGCTGTTTTGTGACTGGGCACACCGATACCAATTCATCGGTCGTAAAACGCACCAGATCGACGTTGGCCGGAGCCGGGAAGACCTCAACATGATCAACAGCCTCACGCACTGTGTTCCCCAGAATCGTTAACTGCGGGGCGGCTGAGGTTGTCGCCAGTTCGGTCGTCGGGCTTTTAGGTGAATTCATACCGTCAGCGTAAAGGTCTTTCGGCATCTCTACACCCGCCTGCCCCCATCCCGACCACACCTCGCCCATACTCCCTCTAGAATTCCCCCATGGGAGCCTTCCTCACCGATCAACAAATTGCCGATTACCACCGCGACGGCTTCTTAGTGCTCCCCGATTTTGCGACGCCTTCGGCTTGCATCGCCCTTAAGACTCAGGCAGAAGAGATACTGCACAATTTTGATCCCGATGCCAACCGCAGTGTCTTCACGACAAATGAACAATCGCGCCACGCCGATCAACAATTCATTGACTCAGCAACCGGAATCATCTGTTTCTTTGAAGAGGAAGCCTTTGACGCCACCGGCGATTTGAAACAGAGCAAAGAACTCAGCATCAACAAAATCGGTCACGCAATGCATGATCTTGATCCAGTTTTTGAATCATTCACTTACACCAAAAAACTTGCTGATGTTGCCAGCGATATCGGAATGCCCGATGCCCTCGCATTACAAACGATGTACATCTGCAAGCAACCTCGCATCGGCGGCGAAGTGACTTGTCATCAAGATGCAACTTTCTTGTACAGCGATCCGATCACCGTCACCGGATTCTGGTTTGCCATTGAAGATGCCACGCTTGAAAATGGGTGTATGTGGGCAGCACCTGGTGGACACAAAACAACTTTGCGAAAAAAGTTTGTACGCAATGAAGCGAACGATGGCGCGACATTTGAAGTGCTCGATGGCGCCCCGCTCCCCATGCCGCCGACCGATTTAGTGCCACTTGAGGTAGAGGCGGGAACACTTATTGTTCTACATGGATTGTTGCCGCATTGGAGCGATGTCAATCGCAGCGACAAGAGCCGCCATGCCTATTCGATACATTGCATTTCTGAATCGGCCCAATATCCAGAGTGGAATTGGTTGCAACGCAATAGCGAATTGCCATTGCGCCGTCTTGACAAAGTGGCGGCATCACTATGACTACAGCAACACCAGAAATACTGCTTCGTGCTCCAAAAGCACTCTTACACGATCACCTCGATGGCGGTCTGCGACCAGCAACAGTCATTGAGCTCGCAAGCGAGTATGGCTACAAAAACTTGCCGACAACCGACGTTGCCGATCTTTCGAAATGGTTTCACCGTGGAGCCAAGCGCAATGACCTGGTCTTGTATCTCGAAACATTTGCCCACACCGTTGGTGTCATGCAAGACAAAGACGCCATTGAACGAGTGTCCTACGAATGTGCGCACGATTTGGCGGCTGAGGGTGTTGTCTACGCCGAAGTGCGCATGGCTCCTGAGTTGTGCACCGAAAAGGGTCTCACTCTCGATGAAGTGATGCAGGCGATTCTTGATGGCTTTGCTCGAGGTAGCGCCGGAACCGATCTCTCGATCTATGCCATTTGCTCAGCAATGCGCACTGCACGTCGCAGTCTCGAAATTGCTGATCTTGCAGTTCGTTGGCGCGATCGTGGCGTCGTCGGATTTGATATCGCTGGAGCCGAAGCAGGACACCCACCGACTCGTCACCTCGAAGCGTTCAACCATGTTCAACGTGAAAACTTTCATTCAACGATTCACGCCGGTGAAGCATTTGGCTTGCCCAGCATCTGGGAAGCCGTGCAATTGTGCGGGGCCGAACGTCTTGGACACGGCGTGCGCATCGTCGACGACATCACTGGACCTGTGGGTTCAGAACAACTCGGTCGGCTGGCGGCTTATGTTCGTGATCGCCGAATTCCGCTCGAACTATGCCCCACCAGCAATGTCAATACCGGAGTCTGCGGATCGATTGCCGAGCACCCAATCGGCATGTTGCGTCGCCTGCGATTTAGGGTCACGGTCAACACCGACAACCGCCTCATGAGCGACACCAACATGACCAAAGAGTTCGTGCAATTGGCCGAAGCGTTCGATTGGGGCCTCGAAGATTTCGAATGGCTCACGCTCAATGCCATGAAGAGCGCCTTTGCCCCATTCCCCGAGCGCCTACGCATCATTAATGGGCTCGTGAAGCCCCGCTACGCCCTTTTGAAGGCCGAAGTTGCCATGGGGTCCGAAGCCCGCTGATGCGCGACAATAGGTGCATGGCTCATCCCGCAGGCACCATCGAAGTCACAGTTGTCAATCATCCCCTCATCGCCGATTCGCTCACCCGTATCCGTGACGTGACAACCCCCAACGCATTGTTCCGCCAAGAACTTGAACGAGTTGGAATGCTGTTGCTGGCTGAGGCAACCCGCGATCTGCCGACCATCGAAATCAAGGTCCAGACTCCCCTGACCGAGACAACAGGTCGCGTTTTGAGTAGCCAGCCAGTTGTGATCCCCGTACTTCGAGCTGGCCTTGGTTTTGTTCACGCGGCCCAAGAACTCATGCCTAATGCCGACGTCGGATTCATCGGCGTGAGTCGTGATGAGAAAACTTTTGAACCGAAGCAGTACGTCAACAAACTGCCTGAGACTTTGGCGGGACGTACCTGTTTCGTACTTGACCCAATGTTGGCAACGGGAGGCTCACTCGCTCACGCGTGCGAACTATTGATGGAACGCAACCCAACTGGACCAATCACGGTGATCTGCGTTTTGGCCGCCCCTGAAGGAATCGAGTTCTTGAAGACGACTGGGCTGAACTTGCGAATCTTTACAGCATCAATTGATGAGCGACTGAATGAAAGCGCGTTTATCGTCCCCGGACTCGGCGATGCTGGCGACCGTCAATTCGGTGCTCCCCACTGACCAATCCATTGGGCGCGAAAACACCCCGAATACGGTGGTCAGTTTCCCCAACTCATATCGATCACATCACATAGGTGGTCCGCCCCAAGCGGGAACTCCCGATGGTGCACCACCAAACATTTGATCTTTCGCGGCTGCGAGCGCATCGACGGTCCACTTCTTGTCGCCACCCGTCACTGAATTAGCGATTTCTGTTGGACGAATGCGGTGCACCTGATCGCCCAACACGATGAACGTTTGTGCATTGATATCTGCTGCATGATCGCTCGCCAAGAACGCAACCATCGGACTGATGTTGGCGGGATCGTATTTATCAAAACCAGATTCGGGCTTCGTGAATTTTGGATTCACTTCGGTCATTGGCGTGCGGGCACGCGGCGCGATGCAATTGACGGTCACGTTGTAGCGACCAAGTTCGCGAGCAAGGATTGTGGTCATCGTGATGATGCCACCCTTGGCCGAACCATAGTTTCCTTGACCAGGACCGCCAAACAAACCGCTTTCGCTCGTGGTGTTAATGATGCGACGTTGCGGCA
The DNA here is from genome assembly GCA_945889715.1 of Bifidobacterium breve. Classification (GTDB taxonomy): domain Bacteria; phylum Actinomycetota; class Acidimicrobiia; order Acidimicrobiales; family Ilumatobacteraceae; genus Casp-actino8. The sequence continues at coordinate 23,190 of CAMDCI010000004.1, forward strand.
AACCACCGTCGGTTCCTTCAAGAACTTTGGCTTGGTTGCGCCAGTAGACCGCCGCGAAGTGTGCCGGAGCGAAGTGACCTTTTAGGTGCACCGAAACCACGCTGTCAAATGGCGCTTCTTCCATCGAGAAGCTCATCGCATCACGAATGAAACCGGCGTTGTTGACCAAGATGTGCAAATCACCGAACTCGCTGATGGCCCGTTGAACCAATGCTTCGGCATCCGCCCAGTCGCTCACACTTCCACGCTGTGCGACTGCACGTCCACCACTCGCCACAATCGCTGCAGCAACGACATCTGCCGATTCGCCAAGATCATTCACCACGACTGCGGCACCTTCAGCAGCCAATAGTTCGGCATGGCAACGACCAACACCCTGACCTGCTCCGGTCACTATGGCGACCTTGCCGGTTAATGCACCCATGGCATAACTCCTTATGTTGAACGGCGCCCGAGAGCCCCGCAAAATGTTTCTGATACCGTGTCAGAAACTAGTCGGAATTGAGCAAAGACCGATAACCGTTGGGGGCGATGGTGCACACAAAAAACTCAAATCGCCGCCCAGTCGCCCTGATCACTGGGGCAAATCGGGATATTCGACACGAGATCAGACGCGCCCAGGAAGATTTGTGCGAAGCGCTTGGCGAGCATGAATTTGAACGCTTACTCTCAATCTCACGCATGAATGGACAACCGCTATGAGCAACCACGAAACAGACACCTATGTCATTGGGCCGACCAACCAAGACATGTTGCTACCTGATCCCGAGATATCCCCGATCTACTACACCTTGATTTCTGTAGACGACCACCTCGTTGAACCACCCGACATGTTCGATGGACGTTTGCCAAAATCTCTACAATCGCAAGCACCGCGACTCGTCGTCAATGAACGCGGCCATCAAGTGTGGTCCTTTGATAATCAGATCTTTAGTCAGGTTGGAATGAACGCAGTCGTCGGACGTAAGCCTGAACTTCGTTCACTTGAACCAGCACGCTTTGAAGATATGCGACGTGGGTGTTGGGATATTGACGCCCGCATCAAAGATATGGACCTCATCGGGTGTTGGGCTTCGCTCAACTTCCCATCCCAAGTTGCAGGTTTTGCTGGTCGTATTTTTAGTGCGTGCAAAGACCCCGAGGTTGGCCACGCAACAATGCGCGCCTGGAACGATTGGCTCTACGAAGAGTGGTGGCAGAAATACCCCGATCGAATCATCCCGTGCGGCATTACTTGGCTTGCTCCGGGACCCGATGGCACAGCCAAACTTGGGGCCGATGAGATTCGACGCAATGCCGAACGCGGATTCGTTTCGGTGACATTGCCTGAACGACCACATAATGTTGGTTTTCCCAGTTTGTTTAGCGGTTGGTGGGATCCGATCATTGAAGCCTGCGTCGAAACTGACACTGTGATCTCGTTGCATGTTGGCTCGTCAGGAATGCACGCAATGCCCGAAGGAGCACCTTCACTTCAACTCGGCGCCACTTTGTTTGGCCAACTCTCTCTCACTGCATGCGCCGAATGGTTGTGGAGCGGATACGCAGATAAATACCCCACGCTGAAGATTGCGATGAGCGAGGGTGGCATTGGTTGGGTCCCGATGTTGCTTGATCGTCTTGAAAATGTCGTTGATCGCAGCGGCTATGGAGCCGGTTGGGATATTCGTCCTGCCGATTTATTGCGCCGCAACTTTTGGTTCTGCACCATCGACGACCCATCAACAATCGATCTCCATGATGTCATTGGCGACGATCACATCATGGTTGAAATCGATTACCCCCATGGCGACAGCACCTGGCCGAACAGTCAATCCATTTTGCGAGATGCTTGGGGCCACTTGTCTCCACAACTCCTGCGTAAGTTTTGCTGCGAAAATGCCGCTGCGCTCTACCGTCATCCCCTGCCAGCACGAATCGTTCCATGACCACTGTTGCCTCTCTGCTCCGAGCCAGAAAAGGCGACCAAAACGCCGGCTACATCTTTGAAGGACACACCTACACCTGGGATCAAGTTGTTTCTGAGTCGGCAATTCGTGCCTCAATTTTGGCCGAACTACTTTCTGATGACCGCCCGCCTCATGTCGGAATCCTTCTTGAGAACACCCCGGACTATCTCTTTTGGATCGGCGGCGCAGCACTTGTTGGTGCATGCATCGTTGGCATCAACCCAACTCGGCGCGGAAGTGAATTAGAACGCGATATTCAGCACACCGATTGCCAAATCATCGTGAGTGATCAAAATGGCATCAAACTTATTGATGGTTTACAAATAGGAGTCGATGCGAACAAAGTTATTGACGTTGATTCCGTTCAACATCACAATCAACTTCGACAACATCGTGATGCGGCACTCCCCGATCACGAACCCGACGAAAATAGCATTCTGTTCTTACTCTTCACATCTGGCTCAACAAGCGCACCCAAGGCTGTCGTTTGCACCAACCAACGGATGGCAACCGCCAGCGTGCGCGCTGGGCAAATTTACGGCGTCACCGCCGACGAAATTTGCTATTGCCCGATGCCACTATTCCATGGCAACGCGTTGATGGCCTGTTGGGGGCCCGCCCTTGCCGTTGGAGCAACTCTGGTTCTTCGTCGCAAGTTTTCTGCAAGCAATTTCATGCCCGATATTCGGGCACATCAATGCACCTATTTCACCTACGTGGGTCGCACGATCGCCTACATCCTTGGCCAACCCGTTTCGAGTGAGGATCAAAACAACACGTTGCGTCTCGGGTTTGGCACAGAAGCCAGCGCTCTTGATCGCGAACGTTTCCTCGAACGATTCGGTTGCGACCTGGTCGAAGGTTATGGATCAAGCGAAAGTGTCGTCGCAATCATTCGCACTCCCGACACACCGACTCACGCACTTGGCAAAGAACGAGCCGATATGGCTGGTCAAGTGTGCATCGTTAATCCCGATACCAATGTTGAGTGCCCGAGAGTTCAATTTGACGAATTTGGGGCAATCACTAATCCAGAATGCATCGGTGAAATCGTCAGTTTGAGCGGTGGAACTTCGTTTGAGGGTTACTACAACAATCGAGAAGCGTCAACCGAACGCGTTCGTAACGGCTGGTATTGGACGGGAGATCTTGGTTATCGCGATGACGCCGGGTTTTTCTATTTTGGTGGACGAAGCGCCGATTGGTTGCGCGTCGATAGTGAGAACTTTGCGGCCGGACCGGTTGAAAACATCGTTTCACGATTTCCCGGAGTCATCATGGCTGCGGTCTACCCCGTTCCCGACCCAACAACTGGCGACATGGTGATGGTGGCTATTGAGATGAACGAAGCAAACCAGTTCTCACCGCACGAATTTGATGAGTTCTTATCTCAGCAGCGTGATCTTGGCACCAAATGGTCACCACAAATTGTTCGGGTGATCGAAGCGATGCCACTCACCGCCAACAACAAAGTGCATAAGCCACCGCTACGTGCGAGCAAATGGCTCACGTCAGATTCGCACTATTGGCGATCAGAGCGCAACCAACCCCTACAACTCATGACCGACTCCGACAAGAATGATCTTGAACAACGCTTTGCATCAAATGGCCGAAGCCATATTTTGTCGGCGCTCTAATTCAAATCTCAGTTTTCTGATTTCCAGATCTGCCAAGACTCAAGGCATTCAGGCAACTCACCTCGGCCCGTTTGATTTGCTGGCCAATTCGCGTCATCGAGTCCTACTGGAGCGTTAGGCATGGTGTGGCCGTACCACAACAAGTGCTTACGTCGAGCGAACAACCAATGTCCTTCAACACACTTGTATGTATCGTGATATTGAATTTGTTGGATGATCCAGTTTCCATCGGCATCTTCAATTTCACCACGACATGACACAATTCCAGTCGCGCTGAACTGATCAGCAACATCGATCAAATGATTGTTAACTTGCAGAATGACACGACCCAATGCGTGCATCTGACTGTCAAAACTTTCTTTCAAGGCCTGCGTTCCCGAAGATTCTCTCGTCACCTTGATATCTGGAATAAACAGCCCGGCAAGATTTTGCGTATCTCGAGCACCATAGAAAATCGCGTACCGGCTTGCTAGTTGACGAATCTCTTCAGATGCAATCAGCCACGCAACGGGGTCAACATGCCGCAATGCATTCGAGTGTGTCACGTTCGCGGACCTCCCGGCAGTGGATGGGGATGAGCGGTTGGTTGTAGCAGTGCATCGGTCCCACCATCAACAAACAAAATTTGACCAACCACGTACGAAGCTTCTTGCGAACCCAAGAATGCGATCGCACTCGCGATTTCTTCTGGTTGGCCCCAACGGCCTCGAGGTATCGGAATCATGTCAAGAGAATCCTTCACACCTGGCATATCGAGCAACGGACGCGTCATGCCCGTATCAATCACGCCTGGCGCAACCGCATTGATTCGTACTCCTGATTTCATCCATTCGGCAGCATTCATTCGAACCCAGAAGGCAATCGCCAATTTGCCAGCAGGATATGCGACGAAGGCTGCAGGAGAACTAAAACGCGCGACAACCGATTCTTCATCTTGCTGCATATAGGCCATGGCGTCATCGACCGACAGGCCAGGAGTCATCGTTGTCGAGTTTGAAGAAATCATCACAACGGCCGAGTTCGTTCCTTTTTCAAGCGCTGGACGCAGACCATTGACAATGGCCAAGGTTCCAAAGAAATTCACGCGCACAATCAGTTCGTTTGGTACAGGGGTGCTGACACCAGCGCATGGCACCAGTCCATCCAAGACTCCCCCGCACAACGCGTTCACTTCATCAACAATCCGCTGTCGATCGGCGGGCTTTGCAAGATCGCCGCACACATCGGCGTCTCGAAGATCGACTCCGATCACTCGATGGCCCTGAGCGACAAGTTTTGCCTGTGTGGCAGCACCAATTCCTGACGCCGTTCCTGTGACACAGATTGTCCCCATGACTGCCCCTCGATTCAAATTCCGTTTCTGACAGTGTGTCAGATCGCAGGAGTACTTCACGGATCGCTACGGTTGAGTCATGCGTTCCATCGTTTGCAATCAGTTTGCCCCCCTGTCCGAATTGCGGCTTGAGGAAAAGCCTGCGCCCGAACTCTTCCCAGGTTCTGTTCGTATTGCCGTCACAGCATGTGGCGTTAATTTCGTTGATGCCCTATTTGTTCAAGGCAAATACCAAATCAAACCGCCAACCCCATTCGTTCCAGGAATGGAAGTCGTCGGCCGCATTACCGAAGTCGCCCCAGACGTCACTGATGTGCCGCTCGGTTCGCGAGTATTCGCCAATGTTGGCCTCGGAGGCTTTAGTTCTGAGGCGGTCGTGTCGGCCAAGCGAATCATGAAACTGCCCGACACTCTGTCTGATGGTCAGGCAGCAACGTTCATGCAAAGTTATCTCACCGCCTGGTTCGCACTTGTTGAACGCGCTCATGTCGAACGCGACAAGTGCCTCTTGGTTTTAGGTGCCGGAAGCGGAGTCGGCCTTGGCGCAGTTGATGTCGGCCGGGCACTCGGGTTGCGTGTCATCGCTGCCGCTTCAACTGAAGAAAAACGCAATCTTGCGCTCGAACGCGGTGCATTCGCCGTGATTGATTCGACTCTTTCAGCGGACGAAGTCAAGGAAGAGGCCAAGCGTCTCTCTGGTGGTGGAATTGACTACCTATACGACCCCGTCGGTGGCGATCTTGGCGAAACTTGTTTACGCGCGCTCACCGATGACGGTCAATATCTGGTGATTGGCTTTGTGGCCGGTATCCCGAAGCTTCCGGCCAATCAGGTGTTGTTACGCAATCGCCGAGTTACGGGCGTTGATTGGGGCGGATGGGCCGGCAAGAACCCCGGGCTCAATGACCGTATGTTGACTGAAGTCATGGCTTTGATTGCGGCTGGAGAACTTCGACCTGTCGAACCCCAGACATATCCGTTAGAACAGGCAGCACAAGCCCTACAAGATCTCGAAGACCGCAAGGTCGCCGGCAAAATAGCGTTGATCCCCTAACGAATCAATCCAACAATGCTCCACGATTGTTGGCAGCAAACTTTTCACGGAGCTCATTTGCTTCAACCCGAGTGAATTGTGAAAAGGCAATCTCTTTCGCTGGACGCCACCACAACTGAGCATCGTCAAGAATCTCAACATCGTGCCATCGTTTTAAAACCAATTCGCGCTTGATCACTTTGTTTGACGGGGTCATCGGGAACTCTTCAACAATCTGCACAAAGGTTGGCACCCACTTCGGACCGAGATCGGTTTGTGCTCGCAAGAACTCTGCAAACTCGTCTGAGTTAATTGTTGTCCCTGGTTGTATCTGTAGCGCCGCCATAACGCGATCACCCATGTCGAAATCTGGAATGCCATACACAGCAGCAAGAATGACATCGGGATGGCGCATCAAAATACGTTCAATAGGAGCGCCTGCAAAGTTCTCGCCATCGACGCGCATCCAATCGGCACTTCGTCCCGCAAAATAGAAAAAACCATCGGCGTCGCGATACGCCAGATCTCCGGTCCAGTAAGCCCCATCACGAATACGTTCACTATTTGCTTCCGGATTATTCCAGTAACCCTCAAACGTTCCGCCGCCACCATTGACAATTTCACCAGTGGCCTCTTCTGAATTCATGAGCCGACCATCATTGTCAAAGATTGCGCGTGGACACTCTTGATTAGTCGCCGGATCGCGCACTGTGATTGTTGCTTGCGCTGCCACGCCAAGAGATCCGGTGGGCATGTTAGGGACACGCACTATGGATGCACCAGTCTCTGTTTGGCCGTAGCCGTCGGTGAGCTTGCAATCAAATCGCTCAGCAAACCTCAACAGATCAATTTCGGAACCCTCGTTACCAAAACCACGACGCAAGGGATTGTCGCGATCATCGTCCTGTTCGGGAGTTGCCAAAATATAGGTCAATGGCTTGCCCACATAATTGAAATAAGTAGCACCAAATTGACGGACATCAGACAAGAACTCACTCGCCGAGAATTTACGGCGCAAAGCAATCGTTGACCCATAAACCAAACTTGGAGCCCATGCGGTGAATAACGCATTTGAATGGAACAGCGGCATGCAGATATACGTCGTATCTTCTGGCGTGAGTGCAATGATCATGTTCATTGACTGAGCTACAAAATTAAGTCGCTGGTGACTGGTGATAACTGCCTTCGGTGCGCCACTCGTACCCGAAGTGAAAAGTAACAAAAAAGTGTCAGTCGGATTTACCGGACATTCTTGGGCTGTGGGCAATGACGCGCCGTCATAAGCCGCAATTGCTTGCGCGTAATTGTCGGACTCCACAACCATGACACCACCCTCGGTGACACCAAGGCCGAGCCCATCAAGCAAATTGACTTGACTCGTTTCGGTCACGACAATTTGACACGACGTATGGGTGATATCGCGGGCAAGCTCGGCACCTCGGCGAGTTGGGTTGATACCAACGATCACCGACCCAGTCACTGCAGCAACCCCCAACCACATTGTGAACTCTGGAGTGTTCTCCAGCAATACCCCAATATGAGGGGACGTACCTTCTGGGCGGCTTCGCAAAATATTGAGCCACATCGCTGCACGCGACGCGACCCCTGAACACCAATCTCGATAGGTCAATGATTCATTATCAAAGCGGATTGCGATGTTGTCATCTGTACTTCGAGCACGGACGTGATCAGCAAACGTCATCACTGCATTGTCAGAGCTCACGAGCAACTCGATTCGCTGTATGTATTGCACCTTCGATGTAACCGATATTCAAGGCGTCTCCTACTACTTGAACTCGTATCCCAAGATCCCTCAGCAACTCTGCCAACTGCACGTCTGGTTCAACTTGAGATGCAACAACGACCGAGTCACCACGAACTTCAAATTCGTCTTCACCGACCCGGTATCGAACTGAAACCTTGTCGATTGAAACAACCGTGGCATCACGAACTAGCACAACCCCGTGCTTCGTTGCTTTGATTACTGCCGTCCAACGACGAGGCATCGCCATAGGGAGCCCCAAATGCGGACCTTCTTCTAATACGGTGACCTTCCGACCGCGTTCGGCGAGAAACTCTGCGAGTTCAAGCCCAACCAAACCCCCACCTACTACCACGACTCGCCTACCAACTGGCATCCAAGTCTTTGAGAGCGTTCGAATACGATCGGCCGAGTTCAACAGTCCGAGCGATCTGCCAGTGGCCACTGCAAATTTGCCGAACGAATTCAGTGACCGCTGATCGGCACCTGCCTCACCAGTGATGACGCCCCGCAAAGCATCACCTGTCAGCACATGTGGCAGGTTGGCCCCCGGCACGTCTGGCAATCCGCGGCGAGCCCCGGTCGCCACAACAATTTCATCAGCATTCAATGCAGCAACGACTTCGCGAGTCGCTTCAGTTGATAACAAAACATCAACATTAAGTCGTTGAATTTCGTGAGTGAGCCAATCAACTAACAATTGATTAGCCGGAGTCGTCAACTGCGAGAACCACATGGTTCCTCCGAGTCGCGAGCCCTTCTCAATCAGGGTGACTTTGGCCCCGCGAACCGCCGCCACTCGCGCCGCCTCCATACCTCCTGGTCCACCACCGATCACGACAACATGTTTCGCCGTCGGCATTGGAGCAAGAACCGCAACGCTTTCATTGCACAACGCTGGGTTGACTGCACACTTCGGATTACCGTCAAAGAAGTTTTGTTCAACGCATACATAACAGTTGATGCATGGGCGAACTGAAGCACGTTGACCTTCGCGAATTTTGTTCACCAGTTCGGCGTCGGCCAACAATTGGCGACCCATTGAAACAAAATCGCATTCACCGAGCGCCAACATCTCGTCGGCAATTTCGGGAAGCATTCGACCAACGGCGATCACCGGAATGGTCACATGCTGCTTGACGATTTTGGTGTATTCACGGTATTGAGCAACTTCAGATGGCAGAGGTCCTTGTGTGAAATCGGCGAACGGATTGTGCGCATTCGCCGACACATGAATTGCATCCGCACCAGCTTCTTCAATCAATGCCGAAGCTCGCGCCGTCTCATCGGGAGTGAGACCATCTTCAAGTCCAAATTCAAAACCATTCACTCGCACGAGCACCGGGTAATCGTCACCAACAACCCGCTTGATCGCCCTCACTACTTCGCAGGTGAGGCGAGCTCGATTTTCTAGGGAGCCTCCCCAACGATCGTCCCGCTTGTTGTAGCCGCGTGAAAGGAATGTCGAAAGCAAATACCCGTGCGCCGCATGAATTTCGATTGCATCGACACCTGCTTGTTTCACTCGTCGAGCAGCTTGCGCGAACTGATCAATCACCCATGCCAAATCATCCTCATCGGCGATCTTGTACGTCGCCTTCTTTCCCTGCGTCGCTATCGCCAATCCCATTAATTCTGACATCGGATTGTCGCGGAGCGCCGACAAATCTGGCTTGCTGTCCAACAACGACGGGACCAACTGCGGTCGACCATCGGCAGTATCAACACCTGCTGTCTTGCCGTGATGACATAACTGCATGCACAGTTTTCCGCCAACAGCGTGAATTGAGTCGGCTAGTCGGCGAATTCCCGGAATGAACTTGTCATCTGAGAAAGCAGGTTGATGCCGACTCGTTGCGCCAATGGGCCACGCAACAGCACCAGTGCCGGTAATCACTAATGCCGTACCGCCTGCAGCGCGCGCGGTGTAATGGGCGATTTCGCCGTCACTAATTTCGCCTTCAACGCACAGGTTCATATCCATCGCTGGCAGAAAAACACGATTACTCAATTCAAGTCCAGCGATTCGGCCTGGAGCGAGAAGTGCGTTGAAATGCGGTTCGGTCATCACTGATTCTCTCGAAGACTTTCAGTCTTTGGTATTGCTGCGCTGGATTGCACGTTCATCGGTTCCTAGATAACTCGCAATCACCGCTGGATTGTTTCGGATTGCAGCCGGAGTGCCTTCTGCGATCACATGACCAGCTTCGAGACAATAAATGCGATCAGAAATAGACATCACCATGGGCATGTCATGCTCAATAATCAAAATTGAAGCTCCGAGTTCTTCTTTAATCAGGCGAATGAGTGGTCCGAAGGCTTCAGTTTCTCGTTGTGCAACACCAGCAGTTGGTTCATCAAGCAACATCAGCTTCGAATCCAAAGCAATCAAGGAACCAAGCTCGACGATGCGTCGAGTTCCGGTTGACAATTCACCCATCAATGAGTCGGCGTAACGACCCAGACCAAGATACGAAATGATTTCGTCAGCTTCGCGTCGTTTTCTTCCCTCATGTTTTGGCGACGGAGGCAGCGCCAAAATTGATGGAATAAGAATGGAACGTTGACGAGACTCAAGAGCGACCATCAACGTTTCACGAACAGTCAGCGAACTAAATAGTCGCGCATTTTGAAATGCCCGACCTTGGCCCAGTCGGGCACGCTTATATGCCGGCATCTTTGAAATGTCTTGACCAAACAGTTCGATGATTCCCGACGAAGGCACAAAACCCGATACCGCATTGAGGATCGTTGTTTTACCTGCACCGTTTGTTCCGATGAGACCGACTACTTCACCGCTTCGAACTTCCAGCGAGACGTCATTAATGATCGTGCGTCCACCCAATGTGACATAGAGACCCTTTGTCACCAACGGTGACTCTGTTTCTTTTACTTGCTTACCAGTGCCGAGCGAGGCGACTGCCACGCCATCTTTACGAACTGGAGGTGTCCAATTTGAACGACGCGCAATCCAGTTCAACAAATTGTCTCGCGCGGCGTGAACGATTGAAATCAGTCCACTCGGGAAATACAGAAGAACAATCAACATTCCGAATCCACTAGCAAAAAGTTCAACTTGTTTCGTGCCGTCAAAGAAAAGCGGAACGGCAATGATCAAAAGGGTTCCCAAAACGGCTCCGGTGATGGAACCGATACCCCCGACCACAGCTACCGAAACAATGCGTAACGATTCATCAAAGTCAAAAAGCAATCCATCAACCTTGAATTGAGCATTGCGCGCGACCAGAGGCAACAAGCCGCCTGCCAAAGCCGCAAGTCCACCCGATACCGCAAAGGCCAAAAGTTTGGCCCGGTTCGGGGCGACCGTGTAGGCCGAAGACGCTGTCTCGTTGTCTCGCGTTGCGATGATTGATCGCCCGATTCCGGTGCGACGAATTCTCCAAACCAACAAACATGACACGAGCGCCATCAGCAAAACGAAGTAGTACACCCCGTCAAAGTTTTTACCCTTGACGGTCCAGAAAATTAAGCGGAAACCTTCATTTCGATCAACGTTGAGCTGCGCACTTCCACCGCCACCAGGAGCGAACTTCTCACCAACGATGAACCATGAACGAATCGCCAAGCCGAATCCCAAGGTGACTACAGCGAGGTACAAACCCTTCACGCGCAATGCCGGAATTCCGACAATGACAGCGGCAATGACACCCCACGTTACGCCAATCGGTAGTGCCACCAAATATGGCAGGTCATTGGCGTAATGGATCGTGAGATACGAGCCAAGGGCGACGAACCCGAATTGGCCCAACGAAAGTTGTCCACCCCAACCAGTCACCACCGTGACCGAGAGGGCAATGATCAGATACACCGGGACCGAAGAAAACTTCAGCATGTCGCTGGCCTTATCGACTTGGCTAGGAAGTACCAGTGCAAGCGCAGCGATCAGACCGAATCCCGCAAATGTCAAACCTCGATACAACGGATGCTTCGTCAATTCAACACGAGCGGCACGAACTTTAGAAGAGAGTTGCCAAGCCTCGTCTTTCATCGACGCCGAACGTCCGACCGTGAACAGCACGACGATGATGACGACAAATAGTACGGCGATATTTGAACCTGTCGGCAAGTCACCGCTTAATGACCATGTAATCAAGAATCGATCAACAACGCCAGCCAAGAGTCCGCCGACAAGTGTCCATGTAAACGATTTCATTCGGCCCACCATCGCCGCGACAAGCGAGAGAAGAAGCATCTTGGGACCCAAAGCATTTTGCACCGAAGCAATCGATCCACTTTGTAGCGGGGCAATTAATAGTGCGCTCAATGCTGCGAGCAATCCGGCCAATGCCCACACCTTTGTTGAGACACTGCGAACTCCGATTCCGGCAAGACGAGCTGCCGGGAAATTATCCGCAGTCGCGCGAACATTCATACCGAATGCGCTGCGATGGAATAACCAACCCAAAAAGAGCATCAGTACTGGCACAAAAAGCAGCACAGTGAGCTGTGGGCCCGTGACATTGATGCCGGCAACTTTCCAACTACCACTAATCAGCACAGGGAAAGTGACATTGGTTGCTTGTTCATCCGGAATAGGTAGACGTAACTGCAGCAACTGAATCACTTGTGTCAGACCAAGAGTGGCAACGAAAAGCAAGAGCCGAGGTTGAGTAAACAGGCGTCGAAGCACTAACTCTGCTGCGACACCAAGCAACACTCCACAGATCAAGGCAATGGGCAACGACAATCCGTAGGCGATGTCATAGCGCACTTGCAAGAGCGCCATGATGTAGCCGCCAAATGCACCGATTTGTCCGTGCGCAAAGTTGATAACTCCCGTCGCTCGATAAATCAGCAACAATCCAAACGCAACCAATGAATAGACGAGCCCTTGTATGAGCCCATCGAACAAAATGTTGTTGGAGTAGGTCAGAGCGATGAGTGCACTCATGCGCCAGCTCCTGACAAGAAGACGGCTCGCAAAAGATCGTCGCGGTCAAGAAGTTCTTGGGCCGGTCCCTCAAACTTCACCTCGCCTCGTTCCATAAAGACAGCACGATCGGCAATCGAGAGAGCCACGTTCACCGATTGTTCAACGATGACCATGGTGACTCCTTGCTCTTTGAGCTTCTCCACAATCTTCAACAAATCTTGCACGACAACGGGCGCCAGACCGAGCGAAAGTTCGTCGATGCACAACAGCTCGGGATCGAGCATGACTGCCTTGGCTAACGCCAGCATTTGTTGCTGACCACCCGACAACGATCCAGCTCGCTGGTCTCGTCGCTGCCACAAAATGTCAAATGTTTCGTACACCCGCGCTAATTTTTCTTTGCGCTTGCCGTGGTCGGCGATCTGACGGCTCCACACCTGAAGGTTTTCTTCAACCGTCATCGAACTAAACACCGCTTCGCCACCAGGAACTAGCACCAATCCCATCGAGGCTCGGTATTGCGGTTCAACCAAAGTGATCGTGCGACCATTCATGCGCACGACTCCGCGGTCGGGCATCACAAGCCCCGAAATCGCCTTCAAGATCGTTGACTTGCCCGCACCGTTAGTTCCGAGCAATGCAAGGACTTCGCCTTTACGAACATCAAAACCTACGTCAAAAAGAACCTGCAAGTTTCCATAGCTGACATCCACATTGCGTACTTGCAACACCGGAATATTGCCAGGATCATTTTGCAAGCGCCGCAACTCAGATTGTTGCTCTTTCAACTCGCTAATTGTGAGCGCAATATCGCGTTTCATAAATCGACTGCCATAAATGATTAACAGACTGCCCAACAATGCGGCCGGCGGAACGACCGACGTCAGCGCGGTTCGTTCACCGTGTGCGTCAGACAATCCACCAGCGAGAAGACCGCCAAAGAAGCCGCCCATCAAGAAGATATACACGCCAACCATGGCGAAAGCTTGCGAACGCATTTGGTACGGGACGATGGCAGAAATGGCCGGACCCATTTGCGTGAATGCCGCGCCTTGGAATGCATTGCCAATAGTGACAAAAGCAATCATCACGGCAGCGCTTTGAAAGCGCAGACCTACCGTGACGAAAATTCCGTAACAAAGAATGCACACGCCCATCATTCGTAAGGCCGATGGTGGATTGCGCCTGAACAACTTTTCACCAATACGTCCGGCTAGTGGAATTCCAATGAGTGCGCCAGACCAAGTGATGGCCCCTACCCAGCCACGCTTGAACGCGCTGTAGTCGTAGGTGTTTTTCAAGAGCAAGTTAAATGCACCAGGCACTGCGATGAGCGCAAACCCGAGAACACCAATGCCGACAACTAAGAAATAGAAAGTGCGTACTTTCTTTAATCGCTGAAAAGCGGCCGACAACAACACCGGCGGTTCTGCCTCTGCCTCAACAACTTCTGTACCCAAAACTGCTTGTTGTTCTTGACGGCCACGCTTTGGCTCTTTCAAAGTGAACGACCACAAGATTGTTAAACCTGCTGGGATAAGTAATGCAAAGAAAACGATTCGCCAGTCGCCGGCATCATCGCCGGCAGCAACAACGATTGCCCCAGCAAACAATGGTCCGAGCACTTGACCGAGTGGTCGACCAAGTGCTTCAATCGCGAAGATTCGCGTCCGAACAGCAAGCGGGTATTGATCGGCGACAAGAGATGGCCCAATAGGCACCCGGGCCGAAGCACCAAAACCCGAGCCGGCACGTGCCAATCCCATCTGGAACGTGTTGACGACCGACCCAGTGATCGCGACAAATGCCAGCCATAAGGCTGATGCTGCCGAAATCACCCGAACTCGGCGGCGGCGATCGGCCAGCCAGGCAAACGGCATCGTTGCTAACACCAAAACCACGCCACCAAAACTTTGTAAACCGAGAAGAACTGTGTCGGACACTCCAAGAGTTGCCTGAATATCTGGTCCAAGGACTTGCATCGCCACCCGGTCGAACTCTTCAAAAATAGTGAACAGCAGCAAAACCGTGGCCACTCTGAATCCACCAATGCGCAGGCCTTCGCGCAACTTCATCGATTCTTGGGGGGCCGCTACGTCATCGTCGGCTTCATTGGCCTGGGCGTCGCGATCCCGGCGACTTTGCTCATCGACCACAATCGATGAAGCCAGCGCCGCAGCCGAAGGTCCGGCGACTTGTTTCCCCTCAAATTCCTGCATATTCCCCCTGAAACTTCTCTTGGAACAATAGTGCGACTCAGTTCAACTTCTCACGGCGAATCAGAAAAATCTGACGGACCGTCAGAAGTTTCTGACGGACCGTCAGAAACGGTCAGATTCTCTGCTAAGTTGCCCATGCGGCTGGTCTCGTGGCCAACCGACTTCACAACTTCCGAGGGGGATATCACATGAAGAAATCACGTATTGCGCTGGCGTTCGTCGCCGGCGCATCACTCATCGTTGCCGCTTGTGGCGGCGATGACGGAGGCTCAGTAGCAACTGAGGCTCCCGCTGCCAGCGAGGCTCCGGCCTCAAGCGAAGCTCCTGTTACTGACGCACCAGCCGAAGAACTCACAGCCTCAGACATCGGCATCACTGCCGACACCATCAAGATTGGCGTCGCGGTCTCTGACCTCGAAGCCATTCGAGCCATGGGAATCTCGATTCCCGAGACCTTGACGACCGACCACTTGTTTGATCGTTGGAACGTCTTCTTCGAAAAGTGGAACGCCGAAGGCGGCATTAACGGACGTATGGTCGAACCAGTTCGCCTCGTCTGGAACCCGCTTGACCCAAGCACGTTCGATACTTTGGTTGCCGAAGCAACGGTCAACAATGAACTGTTTATGGTCGTGAATGGAACCGGATTGTCCTCGACCGCACGTGGATTACTCCTCGCCGCCGGCGTACCAATCATGTACGGAGACGTCATGGGCCGGGCAGAACTTGACACCGGTCTCGCGATTTCTCTCTCCGCACCATCTGAAACTGTTGCTGAAGCCGGAGTCACCGCATGGATGGACTCAACTGATGCAGCACCTGGTTCAGTTGTTGGAGTTCTCTCGAACAATACTTTGGTCGGGGCTGCCGCGGGCAAAGCGGCTGAAGCTGCGTTGACCGCTGGTGGATTCACTCCGAAGTTGATTGAGATCAACTCAACGCAGGGCGACGCAGCTGCCACCAATGAAGAAGGCGCAGCAGCCGTTGCGGTCTTCGAAGCTGAAGGCGTTGTGCAGACTTTCGTTTCGACACCGTTCACTGAAACCCAAGGTTTCTGGGGTGCTGCTGCCGCTGCTGGTTTGAAGTTCTCGTTGCTTGATACTTCATCATCTGGTTGTTCAGCGTTCGGTTTGAGTCGTGCTCCAGCTGCTGCCGTTGGCAGTGACTGCGTCACCGCTTACGACCACTCGACTGACGGAACCTCAATTCGCCCCGACACCGAGTTCGAAGCAGAATGCCGTGCGTTCTTTGATGCAAGTTTCTCCGAGTATTACGGTGGACCTTCCAACCCAGGCGTGCCAGCAGGAAACGTTTATACCGATGCCAATGGCAAGACTTTGAATTCGGACTACACGCCCCAAGAATGTGCGTTGGCCAACATCATCAATCTTGGATTGACAGCAGCGGGCGTTAACCCGACCCGTCAGTCATACATCGATGCTGTGTTGAACCTTGGCGAAGTGCCGTTGGCACTTGCTGGTGGCGGAACTGGCATGTTTGAGCCAGGCAAGCCATTCGCAGCCAATGCATTGCACACAGTGCGAATCACTGCAGCAGCGCTTGACACCGCACCAGATGCGAACGGTTTGTACAACGGTTGTGCAGCACCGGTCAACTGTGGTGTTGTTGTTGGCGATTGGACACCCATTAGCTGACCGCAAGGTCAAAGCAAGTAGTACGTAGTAAACACAAATACGCAACAAACAAAGCAAGAAACAAAACAAGAAACAAAGCAAGAAACGAGGGCCGCCCTGGGAACACTCCCACGGCGGCCCTCCCCTTATTTTCTGCCACTTTGGAATATGGTTGCCGCCTAGCGGCAGCCATATTCCAAAGTGGGGAAATTGCTGATTGGTGGTCGCCGAAAACTTGGCCCCATTCCCACATTTTGGACATGGACGACAAACTCTCATTGCTCATAAAAATCGCACAACAACGATCTGGTCTGGTGCTGCTTAATGATCTCAAGCAGTTGAGTTTCAGCCCGAGTTCAATCAGTCGACTCGTTTCTCGGGGGATCTTGCGCCGGGTTCATCGAGGGACGGTGTATGCGCTCAGCGACGCTCACCTTAACTTCGAAGCAGAAATTGCAGCGGCTTGCTTTGCGGTTCCAGATTCGTGGGCGTCGGGAGTAAGCGCCGCCCAGTACTGGGGAATCCGTCGAGTCCCCAAGGGAAGGATCGAGATTTCTGTGAACACGGATTTTCATCCAAATCTCACCGGAGTCCGAATCCGCAGAGTCAACTTGCCCGAGCCAGAAATTGTCACGTCGATCCATGGATGGAGCGTCAGCTCTCCCCCACAAACACTCTTCGAGATTGCACTTGAAGTTGACGATCGAACTTTGCTTTCGGCATATGAAGATTGCCTCAATCGAGAACTCGTCACTATTTCAGGGGTTCGAGAATTTGGTAGTCGTGCAGTGAAAATGGGTCGTCATGGATCCGCTCGTTTTCGCAGGGTAATTTTGGGTCGCCCCGATGAATTACCGATCGCAATGAGCCACCCCGAACTTGAACTTGTCCGAGCATTGGAAGAACGCGATCCGCGTTGGCAACGACAATTTCCTATTGAAATTCCAGGAAGCCATACGATCCATGTGGATATCGCCCGTCCCGATATCAAGCTTGGAGTCGAGGTAGATGGCGAATTACACGACACAGTCGTCGCAATACACAGAGACAAACTTCGAGATATGCAGGCCGCATTACTGGGTTGGCAGATTCTCCGCCCAACAACCGGCGATGTCACCGATCACTTGATGGAAGTGATTTCTATGATCAGCCGCACAGCAACTCAACGCACCTTGCAATTTAAGGTCGCTTAACACCCAAGCGGCAATTATCCGCCACTTTGGA
>CAMDCI010000005.1 GCA_945889715.1 Bifidobacterium breve
TTGGCCGACAGTTACTGCACCAATCCGCATAAGTGGATGGGTGTCAACTTCGACTGTGATCTCTTCTGGACATCCGATCGCGCATCATTACTTGGCGCACTCAGCATCTTGCCCGAATACCTTCGTTCAGCCGCCGCAGAATCTGGCGCTGCCATTGATTACCGCGACTGGCAGATTCCGTTAGGTCGCCGCTTTCGATCACTCAAGTTGTGGTTCGCAATTCGTACCGACGGCACTGCCGTATTTCAAGAACTCATTCGGCGCCATGTCGCGATCACCCAAGAACTTGCTGCGCTCGTTGCCGCAGATTCGCGATTTGAAATTGTCGCCCCATTTACTCTCAATCTCTTATGCCTACGACTTATTGGTGATTCTGCCGAAAACGGCGACCAATTGACTGATGCGTTAATTGAGGCTGCCAACTCCACTCGGGAAGTCTTCTTCACACGAACTGTTTTGAATGGCCGCAGTGTTCTGCGATTCTCCATCGGTGGTCGCACGACCGAACACCATCACGTGATGGCAACGTGGGAATTGCTCAAGAATCTCTCGTAAGATCAAACGAACCCAACAAGTTGAAACTGACTCGAGCATGAACGACACGAACTACATGATGCAAGCAATTGAAGTTGCTGCTTCTGTTCGTATGCGTACATCCCCTAACCCGTGGGTCGGTTGCGTCATCGTCACAACAGATGGACAAACTTTCACTGGGGCAACTGAAGCACCTGGTGGTCGACATGCCGAAATTGTTGCGCTTGATGCTGCACGTTTGGTCAACGCACAACTACAAGGCGCAACTGTCTACACAACGCTCGAACCCTGTAGCCATCAAGGTCGAACCGGTCCGTGCACAGAAGCGCTCATCGATGCTCGAGTTGCACGAGTCGTGAGTGCAATCACCGATCCCGATGCACAAGTTGGTGGTCAAGGTTTCCAGGCGTTACGCAATGCCAGAATCAACGTTGAAATCGGTTTGTGCGCCGATCTCGTCAATGAACAACTCCGTCCATATCTGCATCACCGCACCACTGGTCGACCATACGTCATTTTGAAAATGGCAACAACTCTTGATGGTCAAACTGCCGCTGCCGACGGAACGAGTCAATGGATTACTGGCGAACAAGCACGTGTTGCTGCTCATCAGTTGCGGGCCGAGAGCGACGCAATTGTTGTTGGTGCGCGAACAGTGCGGACCGATAACCCTTCGCTCACCACGCGACTCGTTGATGGTCCATCACCACAGCGCATCGTGCTTGGGTCAGTGGCACCAGATGCGAAAGTACATCCGTGTCGTGAGTGGGATCAATCACTTCTAGAGTTACTCGACACTCTCGGAGCAGAAGGTGTTCTACAAGTCATGGTTGAAGGCGGAGCAACTGTCGCTGCTTCGTTCCATCGTGAGAATCTGGTCAATCAATACGTCATGTACATTGCCCCAGCGTTCATGGGAGGCAACGATGGCTCTCCCCTATTCCGCGGCCCCGGCGCCGCGTCAATCAATGAATTGTGGCGAGGTTCGGTGAGGTCAATGCGCATGCTTGGCGCTGACATCGAGATCGTGATCGACAACAACTCTCGTTAGTCAAAGATGCGTCGGGAGGCCCGCGGGGGTCATCTGTTACGCTGAGATATCAGTCAAAATTCGTCATCGTCAGCAAATTCAGTTATTCGCGTGTCACAAGCACAGGTCCCTACCGAGTGGGGAATGTTTGCGTGTACAGCCTTTCGTGATGCATCGACTCAAACCGAGCACGTCGCATTTTCAGTCGGCGATATCGCGTCATCTGAACCAGTTCTGACTCGTGTACATAGTGAATGCCTCACTGGTGACGTCTTTGCCAGCCGACGCTGCGACTGTGGTCCACAATTGCAAACATCGATGGCACTCATTGCCCAAGAAGGACGCGGTGTTGTTGTCTATCTTCGCGATCACGAAGGACGCGGCATCGGTATCGCCCACAAGATCAGTGCGTATTCGTTGCAAGACCAAGGCCGTGACACCGTTGATGCAAATACCGAACTCGGTTTCTCCATTGACGATCGTGACTATTCGATTGGTGCGCGCATCTTGCGCGATTTTGGTATCAAACAGGTGCGCTTGATCACCAATAACCCCGCCAAGTTTGAAGGCCTTGAAGCCGAAGGTGTTGAAGTCGTTGAGCGAGTACGCCTCGACCTTGCACCGACAGAAGAAAACCTGCGCTATCTCCAGACGAAGCGCGATCGCATGGGTCACTTACTTGACCTACCCGAATCTGCAATCTAAACCTTTCGCCGTTTCACTGAACTCCTCCCCACATTGATCGTGATGTTGCATCAGCAACTCATATATCAAAGGAGGGCGACTTGGGTTTCGTGCTCAGTCTCCTCGTGGCGGTCTCGAGTTTTTTGACCGCTCCATTGTTGAGTCCCGATCCTGTTCGTGATTCGAAGCGTTTAGAGACCCTGGTCTTCTCCACAACATTGCGTGACTTCGTCGCGCTATCGCAGCGACACCCGGTAGCAGACAATTGGTTTGACTGGTCAACCGATTCATGTTCGGCACCACTCGTCGGAAGTTCTGGTCGAACTTTTGATTTCACCGAAGCATGTTTGAGACATGATTTCGCATATCGAAATTTCAAGCTGATGGATCAACGCTATTCATGCCCTCGACGATTGCCCCAACAGGTATGCGAACCTGGCACCAGCAATCATGGCAAATGGTGGAATAGCAAGATTCGGTTACGAATTGATTCGCGCTTTCGTACCGACATGTTGAATCACTGCGCATCACGCTCGCTGCTTGATTACTTGCCCTGCAAAGCGTGGGCAACGGTTTTCTATAAAGGAGTGCGAACCGCGGGCGGTCTCTAACGTTTGGGTTGGTCAGAGAGTTTTTCGATATTTGATCGACATCACTTCATTCATGAACTCTCTGGCCAAGCCCCACCCACGTTCAACTTCGACAAAGCCGGCGCGCTCAATGGTTCGTCGTGAAGCCGTGTTTTCTTCAGCGATATAGGCGACAACTGAGTGAATGTCTTCATCAGGCGTGATTGAGGCAATCAACAATTTCACGGCAGCCGAAGCAGCTTTCATTCCGCGACCCCAAGGCGCCACCCAATACCCCATGGGAGCTTCGCGAGTGACTTCATCAATCTCGTGAATACTCACCAAACCAAGTGGCATTGAGGATTCCGAATCTTTAATCACCATCGTCACGTACTCTGGTTCGTTCTCAACGAACCATTCAGCATCTTCCAGCGAATATGGCCGCGGAATCATGGTCCAACGTTGAATCGCCTCATCTTGACAGGCATCAAAGATCCACTCAACATCGTCGTACTCGAGTCGGCGTAAATGAAACATGTTCATATTCTGACTTACCAGTTCGGCAATTCGAAATGATTGACGCCGTGAATGATACACAACAATTCGTGCAGAATGCGTGCTGTCGCTCCCCAAATTGTTTCGTCATCAAGATGAAAGAAGAACATTGGACGATCTTCTGAGAATTCAACTCGATCAAAGTTCCACCACTCCCACGAAAAAGTGTCGGCCCGCACGAGTTCGGCAAGCGGCACCCATAACGCTCGATCAACTTCGTCAGAACTAATTAATAGCTCTGGCTTTTCATGAACCGTTGCAAGAACTGGCACGATATAGCTGCGACTCACGAACGTTGAAAGTGGACTGAGTTCAGCATGCACCGTCACGAGTTGCGCGGTTACTCCCACTTCTTCATGGGTTTCTCGCAATGCTGCTTCGACAATTGATTCATCGCTGTCAACGCGCCCGCCCGGAAAACTTATTTCACCTTGATGGTTTGAAAGTTTGGTCGAACGCCGAGTGAGCAAAATCTCTGCTCCATGTTCGCCAGGTGCAAGCAAAGCTAAGACTGCCGAAATCTTCTCGTTCTCTCGAGGCGCCGCGCGACTGCGCTCATCTATGGATATTTGTTGAATGATGGATAGTTGTTGAATCTTGTCGACGATTGCTTCAAGAGTGAAGTCAGCTGTTTGATCGCTCCACATCGCCGCACCACCACTGCGTCGCACTGTAGGCGTTGGTATTTTTTGGGCTCCGCCAGCACGGCGCGGTGAACCCGACGTCATGACAAATCAGGCGACGACTGTTGGCTTCCAGCCCGATGACTGAAGTTCCTTCAGAATTTCGGCGAGACCAGCCTTCTTCATATTCGTCATGGTCTTACCCGGAGCTTCTTCGCCCCGTTCCCATTCATCCCACGCGGCGATGATCTTGTTCAGGTCGGCATCTGGACGTTCGAATGATGAAGTCATAGGCAAAGTTTACGCCTCAACAGCGCAAAGACTCGCGTTGCGCCACTTCGTGAGATCACGAGTCAAGCAGGTCCATTGCTCGCGCTCGTCCACCCGTATATCGCACATCAAAGTTCTGCTTCTCAAACCGCTCACGGCCAACAAGACGAAGTATTTGTTGAACAACGACACGAGCGTGTTTTTCGGTGTATTTCTCACAGAACAAGACATGAAATGCCGTCTCTTCCGACATCGTGCTGTGAGCAACAAGCAGCGGAAAAATGGCATCGAACGCATTGGCAAAGTCGTACACCATCGTCGAACCATCAAAATCAACGATCTCGAGGCGACCACCTTTGATCACCATTGCTGCAAATGAACCAGTACCAATCGGGTCAGTCCACACCACCAGCCCCGTGCCATCAGGAAGTTTGAAACGCTTGGGTTTAGGCACAGATTTTTTCGGGGGCTTATTCATGATTGCTTGAACTCTCGACTCTTATCGCGGATTTTGCTGGCCCACGTTCCCGCAGTATGCCCAGCGAAACGTCCGATTTCATCGGCTTTACCTTCGGGGGTCGGAGAAACCGGTTGTTTGACTTTGGGTTTTGCTGCCGAATAGTCGGTTCGCCAGACCACCACGGCCAACACAATCACAATCAATAACTGCACCAAGCGTGTCGCCACGTCCGTCCCTGGCGCCGCACAGGCCACTATCGCCACGCCTAAGACGATGTAATCAAGCATTCGATGTAAGCGACGACCCACTAATCGAAATGCCCCAAAAGGTGCGTCAACGATTGCGGTGTTGATCAAGATCAAAGATCCGACAAGTGCCGGGACGAGGGGCTTTGGACTTTGTAATCCGGCGGCCAGCATCGCCCCACCCACGATGTATTCAGCCAATTGGTGCAGCCAAAACGAACGTTTTCCGGGAGCGGCCATAGCCACAGGTTAGTTGCCAGTTCGCTTGGGCGATTTGACCACCGAATTCGGGGATATTTAGCGCCCAAGAGGAAATAGCAAAGGGGCCGGTGGATTGCTCCACCAGCCCCTTCAATAATTCGGTTGTATGTGGTTGAAAGTGTGTTGACGGCGAACCGTCAGATCACATCATTCCGCCCATGCCGCCCATGCCACCAGGCATGCCGCCACCCATACCGCCGCCGCCGCCCTTTTCAGGCTTGTCGGCTACGAGGCATTCGGTGGTGAGGACCAAAGCAGCAATCGAGCCAGCGTTTTGCAACGCCGCACGAGTCACCTTGGCGGGGTCGATGATTCCGGCCTTCACGAGGTCGACGTACTCGCCAGTTGCGGCATTGAGTCCCATCGCGCCTTTTTCGCTTTCAACACGCTGCACCACAAGGGCGCCTTCCATGCCGGCGTTGTCGGCAATGTTGCGGGCTGGAGCATCAAGGGCTTCCCACACGGTGCGAGCACCAGTGGCCTCGTCACCAGTGAGCGAATCGACAACGGCCTTCACCGCGGCACGGGCCCGCAACAATGCGGTTCCGCCACCAGGCACAACGCCTTCTTCGATTGCTGCACGAGTTGCCGAGATGGCGTCTTCAATGCGGTGCTTCTTTTCCTTGAGTTCGACTTCGGTGGCTGCGCCAACCTTGATCAAAGCCACACCGCCGGCCAACTTGGCCAAACGCTCTTGCAACTTTTCACGATCCCAGTCGGAATCGGTGTTTTCGATTTCGGCCTTGATCTGGTTGATACGACCTTCGACGTCAGACTTTTCGCCATTGCCATCGACAATGGTGGTTTCGTCCTTGGTCACGATGACGCGCTTGGCACGGCCGAGAAGATCGAGCGTGATGTTTTCAAGCTTCAGGCCAACTTCTTCGCTGATGACTTGGCCACCAGTGAGAACTGCCATGTCTTGCAACATTGCTTTGCGACGATCACCAAAGCCAGGAGCCTTCACAGCAACTGAGGTGAAGGTTCCGCGAATCTTGTTGACCACGAGAGTGGCCAAAGCTTCGCCTTCGATATCTTCAGCAATGATGACGAGCGACTTGCCGGTCTTCATGACTGCTTCAAGTGCGGGCAACAAAGCCTGAACGGTTGAAATCTTTGAGCCGTACAACAAGATGTAAGCATCATCAAGAACTGCTTCTTGACGTTCTGCATCGGTGACAAAGTAAGGCGACAAGTAGCCCTTGTCAAACAACATTCCTTCAGTGAAATCAAGTTCAATTCCGAAAGTATTGCTTTCTTCAACAGTCACAACGCCGTCTTTGCCGACCTTGTCGATGGCGTCAGCGATGACATTGCCGATTGCTGAGTCAGCAGCCGAAATGGTGGCAACGCTGGCGATCTGAGCCTTGTCTTCAACTTTTTGCGCCAACTGCTTGATGCTTTCAACAGCAGCAGCAATGGCCTTTTCGATGCCCTTCTTGAGACCCATCGGGTTTGCACCAGCAGTCACGTTGCGCAGACCGAAGTGCACCATGGCCTGTGCAAGCACGGTGGCCGTGGTGGTGCCGTCACCGGCAACATCGTTGGTCTT
Source organism: Bifidobacterium breve (assembly GCA_945889715.1). GTDB lineage: Bacteria > Actinomycetota > Acidimicrobiia > Acidimicrobiales > Ilumatobacteraceae > Casp-actino8. The sequence goes on from CAMDCI010000005.1 coordinate 6,784, forward strand.
AGTAGCAACTTCTTTGACTAACTGAGCACCCATGTTTTCGAATGGATCTTCAAGTTCGACTTCTTTAGCGATGGACACACCGTCGTTTGTGATGGTGGGTGCACCGAACTTCTTGTCAAGCACAACGTTGCGGCCCTTAGGTCCGAGTGTGACTCGAACGGCATCGGCCAACTTGTTGACACCTGCTTCGAGGGCGCGACGCGCTTCCTCGTCAAATTTCAGCATCTTCGACATGGTGGTTTACCTCACTTGCCGACGATGGCAAGAACGTCACGGCTGGTGAGGATCAACAGATCTTCGCCTTCGATGGTGACTTCGGTGCCGCCGTACTTCGAGTACAAAACGGTGTCGCCTTCTTTGATCGCGAGGGCGTGATGCTTACCTGCATCGTCGCTCCAGCGGCCAGGTCCGACGGCAAGGACGGTTCCCTGCTGGGGCTTTTCTTTGGCGGTATCGGGGATGACGAGACCGGAAGCTGTGCGCTCCTCGGCTGCGTTGGGCCGTACCACGATGCGGTCATCGAGGGGCTTCAGGTTCATAATTCAAATCTCCGTGGCTAGATAGTTGTCGGATAAAAGTGGCCAATGTGAGCGTTAGCACTCGCACCTGCCGAGTGCCAAGGATAGGGGTGAAAGTGGCCAGTTAGCAACCGCCAACCGCGAGTGCTAACCCAAACGCTCCCCCCAAAGAACCCGTTCCGAACAGGTTCAGAACAGGTTCAGAACGGGTTCAGCGCAGGGGTGCGCCAAGGGCAGCGCAGATCTCGGTCAGGCGCTCGATCGGAAGCCCAATAATGGCGTTTAACGACCCCTCAACCTGCTCAACGAACCCGGCCGCCCCACCTTGAATGGCATATGCACCAGCCTTGTCACGGGGTTCACCCGAGTCGACGTAGGTGATGATCTCCGGAATCGGGACCGATCGAAAGGTCACCGTGCTCGACACCACTTCAACGTGCCCGTCCCAATCGACCCCACGACAACCTGGCCCAGCCACCGCGACTGCAAAGCCCGTATGCACCTGATGGCTACGGCCCGACAACGCGAGCAACATTTTTACAGCCTCGGCGTCGTCGACTGGCTTACCGAAAATCACGCCATCAACATCGACGGTGGTATCGGCGGCAATCACGATGGCCCCAACATTTACACCACCGACAGTTTTCATGACTGCATCTAATTTTGCCGATGCCAAACGTCGCACATAATCGATGGGCAGTTCACCGACAAGAACTGACTCGTCGATATCGGGTGACACCACGCGCGGCTCGACACCGAGACTGCGCAACAAATCAAGCCGTCGGGGTGAACCCGAACCCAAAATCACCGTCATAAAAAATCAACCATCGATATGTCAACCACCCGAAATTGCCATCTCTGAATCGTCATCGGGGACAGTCATGTCATCTAGGCAACCGCGGAATCCTTCTGGCAAAGAAACCTTGATCGGTCCACTGGTCTTGCCGCGCCGCAAACTCTCGCCACCTTCGACAACTGTCATGTCAGCCCCGTTGCGTTCGAGCATCTCGTCGAGAATCGCATCAAAAGCATCAATTGAATCGGCGGTCGCTAAACGATGACGCACTTCGCCGCCAACTGGGTAACCAGTGAGATACCACGAAACATGTTTGCGAAAATCGCGTACACCGCGCAACGTGCCCGAACTGTCATCACCAAAATGCTCAACCAAAGTTCGCAAGTGACGCTTCATCACATCAACAACAAAACCCAACGTGCGCGGTGCCTTCACTTCTCGACCGTTAAATGCATCGGCCAAATCTTCAAACAGCCATGGACGACCAAGACACCCACGACCAATCACAACACCATCGCAACCAGTTTCGTTGACCATGTGAATCGCGTCGGCTGCGGTCCAGATATCTCCATTACCTAAAACGGGAATTGACGTGACTGCTTGTTTGAGTGCGGCGATGGTGTCCCAGCGGGCGGTACCGCTGTAATGCTGTTCGGCAGTTCGAGCATGAAGTGCAATAGAAGCAATACCTTCTTCTTCGGCAATACGGCCAGTGTTGAGATAGGTAATGAGATCTTCATCAACACCGATACGAAACTTTGCCGTGACAGGAATGCCGTAAGGCTCAGCAGCTTTCACTGCTGCTTTCATAATCGCCCGCAACAAGTTTGGTTTTGCGGGTACTGCAGCACCGCCACCTTTGCGCGTCACCTTGGCAACAGGGCAACCAAAGTTCATATCGATGTGATCAACGATGTCGTTCTCGCACAGTTTGGTGACTGCTCGCGCCAACATAACGGGGTCGCTTCCGTACAACTGCAAACTGCGCGGTGATTCATCGGGAGCAAAAGTCACCATACGTTCGGTCTTTGCACTTCCATGAACCAATGCGGTCGCCATCACCATTTCGTTGACGTACATCAAGCCCGAAGCGAACTCGCGACACAATGTACGAAACGGCGCATTCGTGACGCCGGCCATTGGCGCCAACACAATCGGTGATGCCAATTCGATATTGCCAATTTTGAGCGGCTTCATCGTGACCAGCTCGAATCAATGAGAGGTAAACGGAGATTAGGGAATCCACCAGAATCAAGTCCCGTTGGACCATCACTTCGTAATCGATACCACGCAGCACTACCGATCATTGCGGCGTTGTCGGTGCACATCGCGCGGCTCGGCAACAATCCTCGTCGTCCGTCGGCTGCACACATCTCGGTAAATTTCTCGCGCAACAACGAGTTCGCTGCTACACCGCCGCCCAATACAAGCCCTTTTGCGCCAACGGCCTCAGCGGCTTTGCGTGTCTTGTTGAGCAACACATCAACAACAGCCCACTGAAATGAGGCGGCTACATCGGCAGTGTTCACATTGGGGTTCTTGCGCACGTAGTTCACAACCGATGTTTTGAGCCCACTGAAACTGAAATCAAGTCCGTCGTGCAACATGCCACGCGGGAAATCGACGGCCTGCGCATTGCCGGTGCGGGCAATCGCGTCAATAGCTGGACCACCTGGATAACCAAGACCCAAAAAACGTGCCACCTTGTCGAACGCTTCACCCGCAGCATCGTCAATCGTGCGACCCAATAATTTGTATTCACCGTGTCCGCGCATTTCGATCAGCATCGTGTGACCACCAGAAACCAGAAGCACAACCAGTGGTAGTTCTAACGTTGGATCTTCAAGCAAACCCGCATAAAGATGTGCTTCAAGATGATTGACGCCGATGTACGGAACATCCCAGGTGTAGGCCAAGGCTTTAGCCGCCGACACGCCAATCAATAGGGCGCCAATGAGTCCTGGGCCATGGGTTGCGGCAACCGCATCAATGCGTGACTCACTAATACCCGCTTCAGAAATGGCTTGCGCAATCACTGGGTTCAGCAAATCAAGATGGGCGCGCCCAGCAATTTCTGGCACGACTCCACCGTATTGAGCATGCAAATCAATTTGTGTGCTCACCACACTGCTCAAGATGTCGTGACCCCCCATCACAATCGAGGCAGCAGTTTCATCGCAGCTTGTTTCAATCGCCAAGATGACGGTTGATTCATTGACAACGATGTTGTCCCGGTTCAAAGTGCTCATGAGTCTGCACTCCCCCGCATCACATTTTCAAGTCGAGTTTGGTAGGCGCCGTCTTGAATATCGTGTGCCCACATCACTAACGCATCTTCGGTGTTTTCGTAATAACGCTGGCGAACTCCGGCCGGAGCAAAACCGAAATGCCGATATAACTCTTGGGCCGCAGTGTTACTCACTCGCACTTCAAGAGTGAGAGCCTCAGACTTGTGCACAATTGCCTGTTGCGCAATGTGTGCCATCAACAAACGGGCGATTCCTTGGCGATGCCGATTTGGTTCAACAGCGATATTGGTGACGTGTGCTTCATCAAGAGCAAACATCAGACCGGCATAACCCACAACCTGTTCACCGTCTTTGGCAACAACGTAATAACGCTCACCACGACGCGATAAATCAATTTCGCTCGAGAAAACGCCAGACGTCCACGGTTTTGGATACACGCGTTCTTCAATCGCCAAAATTTCACGCACATGACGACGACGCATGGGTTCGATGGAAATGCCATTGGCGTCGCCACTCGTTGATTTCAAGAAGCGCGACACAATGCTCATCGTCCGGCTCCAGAGTTACGCGTGGTCCAATTGATTTCTGCATCGGGTTGACGCAAGTACAGGGCCTGAACTTCGTGGGGCTCAACCCATTCCTCTTTCAGTGCAAGAGGATGAGCCATTTCAACCAAGGACGATGCGCCGGGGAATGAATACGACAAGCCAGCGAAATCGGTTGCGAACCCAGCAACAATTTCTTCGTGATAACGCACTGCGCCGTCGCCCACGCACAAGGTTTCTTGGCCTCGTCCTAAAAGGTCAGAGATCAGATCATCAACAGATCCAACGGTGGGTTCAAGTACACGTTGAATACCATTGTCGTTTTGGCGAAAGAACGCGTAGAACACTTCACCCTTACGCGCATCGATCACTGACGCAATGAGTTGATCGGTTCGTCGCAATGGATAGGCCAAAAGATCAAGGCTTGACATCGCGATCATCGGAACATGCAGTGCAAGTGCAACGGCTTTGGCCGCAGCGATTCCGACCCGCATACCAGTAAACAATCCTGGGCCAACGTCTACCGCAACAACTGCAACTTCATCAATCTTGACATCAGCTTGCCGGCACAGAAATTCGATCGCTGGAGTAAGCGTTTCGGCATGGCGACGACCCCGAGTGATATCAATTGAGCCAAGCACACCATCGTGATCGCCAAGCGCAACACTGACGCGTTCGGTAACTGTTTCAATTCCGAGTGTGAGCATGGCTCTAGTCCTCAAGCCATAACGTTAGAGCAGTCTTCAAACGTTCAAGACGCGATGCCCATTGCGTGCCGACACTGTGAACAACAACAGAGCGTTCGTTGTCGGCATGTTCGGGATTGTGGCGCAAAAAAACTTCGAGATGATCACCCAACAACTCAGAAGCAACATCGCCCCATTCGACAAGCATCACCCCATCTTCATCAACCATTTCATGCAGTGCTAGATCAGAAACTTCAGACATTTTGTCGAGACGATAGAGATCGGCATGGTGCAACGTCACGCGACCGGTGTCGTAGGTGTGCACCAACGTGAAGGTCGGACTCGTGATGGGTTCGTCGACCCCGAGAGCCGCGCCGAAGCCTTGGGCGAAAGCAGTTTTTCCGGCACCCATTTCGCCCGCCAGAACAATGATGTCTCCCGTGCGACTCAATTGCGCAATGGCTTCTGCAACACCATGGGTGTCTTCAAGCGACTGAACCAAGAGCGAAATCACTCTAAAAGCCTAACGGTAGTGACGCTGGAGGCGGTTCGAGAGGCCACAGACGATTTCGTAGCCAACCGTCTCAAGTCGACTACCCCATTCATTGGCAGAAACCGATTCGGCCCCTTGTGTCCCAATAAGTACAACCTCGTCACCAACAGCAACGACATGATCACCGACGTCAACCATCAACTGGTCCATCGTGACAACTCCGACGATGGGACAACGACGTCCACCAATCAATACTTCTCCACCAACTGCCGACAATCGCCGCGATACTCCATCGGCATAACCCAGTGGAACAGTCGCTACCGTCGTAGCTAATTCAAAATGGTGTCGCTGCCCATAAGAAACGCCCTCACCAGCAGCAACTTTTTTCACAAAGGTAATGCGAGCCTTCAACGATAACGCTGGACGCAATTGGGTGCACAGATGCTCAATCGCAATATCTGGAGCAATGCCGTACAGCGCAATACCTACACGCACCATGTCACGATGCGACTGATTGCGCGTAATCGTTCCTGCCGAATTAGCAATATGAATCCAGCCCGTTTCAACACCAGCATTGTGTAATGCAGCAATGGTTGTATCAAACTTCATAATTTGTCGATCAGTGAAATCACTTTCGAGATCATCTGCACTCGCCAGATGTGTAAAGACTCCACCCAAAACAAGTTCGGGCGACCGAGCCATAATGCGCCCACTCAATTCGACGGCATCACTCGGCTTACATCCGACTCGATTCATACCAGTGTCAATCTTCAGGTGTACTTCTTGACCAACAACGTTGCGTAGTCGCGCTTCATGTTCTAGCGCATCAATAAACGAAACCGAATATGCCGTTGCGATCAGACCATGTGCAACGATGTCGCCCACTTGATCGAGGGGTTGTTCTGACAAAACAAGAATCGGACTTTCAATACCAGCGCGGCGTAACTCAATTCCTTCTTGAACTAACGCAACACATAGCCCGTGGGCTCCAGCTTCAAGAGCAGCTTCGGCAACTTGAACAGCACCATGGCCGTAGCCATTGGCTTTCACGACGGCCATGACCTTGGCATCGCCGACCAAAGAGCACAGATAGCCAACGTTGTGGCGAACCGCATCGAGATCAATATCAATCCAAGCCGCTCGAGCGCCCATTTTCAGTCCTGTGAACCAACATGTCGCATGTGCGACAAAGCCAACGGAATGAGGTCTACCAAATCTGAGGCAATCAAACCTTCATTGGCAGTAAACAACGACGCGGCGTATCCATGAATCCAGGCTCCACTTGCCGCAGCGTGAAAAGGTTCAACTCCTTGGGCTAACAATGCACCGATAATTCCGGCCAAAACATCGCCAGTTCCGGCGGTCGCCAAACGTTGATCGCCGTTTGCCACCATCAAGACTTCGCCAGAAGGTTCGGCAACAATTGTTGTTGTCCCTTTTAATAGGCAAACACAGTTTGTATCACTCGCTAGACGACGAGCACTTGTAATGCGATCATGCGACGGCGCATAACCAAGAAGAGTGGTGTATTCGCCATCGTGTGGAGTTAAGACAGTTCCTGCCGCACGCGACCGCACGATGTCGCGCGCTCCTTCTCCGCCCCAAGCAACAGCAAATAGTCCATCGCCATCAATGACCATCGGAATATGTGCACCAGCAATAATGCGTCGTGCTTCACTCACAGTTCCTTCATCGCGACCAAGTCCTGGTCCGATGACTATCGCCTTAAAACGGGATAGGTCGTCAAGTACTTCATGTGACCAGCCCAGTGCAGGTAATGCCCGTCGCACAATTTCGGTTGGTGTACTGCGGTCGCTCACGATGCCGGGCGAAGCAACATGCACGATTCCTGCACCCGATCGAATCGCGGCAGCACTGCACAAATTGGCGGCACCCATCATTCCTGAACTTCCAGCAACTGCGTACAACGCCGCTTTCCATTTGTGCGAATCAAATGGGCGCTGCGGAACCCATTGTGAAACGTCGCTACGTTCGACTTCGTTGATATCAACGTTGCCCATACCAAGGTTGATACCGATATCAACAAGCTCAACTTCACCACACAAGGCTCGCCCCGCGCCTAATAGCAATCCCGGCTTCAAGGCCACGAACGTCACGGTGCGAGTGGCCTGCCATGTATCCGGTGCAGCGAGACCAGTCAGTCCATCAATTCCGCTCGGAATATCAACTGCCAAAACCGGAACGCCTTGGGTCGATGGCGGACTCCAGTCGTCACGAAAACCAGTACCGAAGGCTGCATCAATGATGAGGTCACTGACTGGCAAACGTAACGGCATGTTTTCGGCATTGATGACGTGCACACGTACGCCTTGATCAGCAAGTAAGCGAGCGGTCACGCGTCCATCAGCACCATTATTTCCTTTACCAGTAATCACGACGACGGTGCGCCCGTACAAGCCACCCATCATGCGCTTGGCAGCGCGTGCCACAGCGGCACCGGCACGACCAATCAAAATCTCAATAGGAGTTCCGGCGGTGATCGCCTCAGTATCAAGTACGTGCATCTGTTTGGGAGTGAGCACGGGGCGCATAACTAGATCGTATGCCTTAGAGACTGGTCTACGGCAGTGATCGGACAGCAATCACATAGGCAATTGCCGTGCTTGCAGTATGTGTGATCGAGAGATGCCAGTCGGTGACGCCGAGTTCGTTTGCAATCTGCTGAGCCCGACCCGTGACCGCAAGTGTTGGGCGCCCAGAATCGGCTCGTTGTACCCACACATCATGAAATTCGAAAGCACCGAGCCCGACACCCATCGCCTTCATCACAGCTTCACGCGCTGCGAAACGGGCAGCCAACGAAGCAGTTGGGTCATCGTGAGGTTCGACGTAATCAAGTTCTTCACTTGTGAAGAGTCGCGACTTCATTGAAGGGGTTCGTTCAAGCGACCGACGAAAGCGATCTATCTCAACTGCATCGACTCCGATACCAACAATCATCGAGATCTACTCACGATGAAGCGCGGCGCCAGCGGTCGGCCATTTCGCTGATCGGCAAGATCAACAAATCTGCCACCGACAATTCGCTCAGCAAATCGTCGCGCATTTCGCCTTCGGTTTCTGAAACCCAGTCGACCAAGCGATCGTAACGACGGTCGTATCCCTGCAACACACCTCGCATGACCGGTGCATTGAGCCGATCAAAGAAACGTACGTGCAACAAGGTGATCCCGATTGTCTGACCGGCTTTGACTTCAGGAATAAAGATCACTGTGCGTCCGTCACTTCGACCACGAGCAACCAAGACTTCGCGTTCGCTCGCTACTCGACGCTTGGTACCGACCAAAGATGGATTGCGATCAACTCGGCTCGGAACATCACGAGATAGTCCACCGCGATCAACAATTGCGATCGTTGCACGTGTGCCCGATGGATCGCCATCAATGCTGTAACGCGTATAACCAACAACTGCCTCAACAGCTGGATCAAGATCGGCCAAAACCTTGAGCGTGCGATATGCCAAAACATCGCGCCCCGCACCAGTGGCCAATACTTCTTGAACCAAGGCTCGGTCCATGACGCCTTCATCGCTTCGACTAATTCCGACAGTGACTGTTTTGGCCTGATGCTTGATCGCATCAATAGGTCGTGTGAGTTCTTCAATCGCGCGAGTCAAAGCCAAAGTGAGATCGTCAATCAATGCCGACGGCGTACCGACTTTGCCAGTTTCATTTTGGTAGGCCTCAACCGGTGATACATCAAGCACAACACGAAGCATTGAAGCTAAGCGCACGGCTGTGCTGGCTTCAAGATGCCCGTCGTAGGTTCCGGCACGCAGAGTTTCATTAAAGCGCTCAGCGGCAATCACTAAACCAGACCTAACAACTTTCAAAACTGAGTCACCATCGGGGTTATGCAACACTGCAAACTCAACAACTTCTCGAGCTTCACGTAGTGCTCGGGCGAGCTCATCAATAGCACGAGCAGCTTCGTAGCCAAAAAGATGTCCAACGACTGCGCTCAACACAAAGGCCAACGTCGGATCAACATCAGGAACATCGATCACCGCAACCGCACTTGAGAAACGTGACTCGGACGCACTGGCGATCACAATAGGAGTGGCCTTGTGGGCGCGATAGATCGCAATCTCTTTGGCAACGTCGTCAGCAGTACTACCGGCGAGACCAGCTGCACATACGAGGATCAAAGGCTCACACGACAAGTCAATGTGTTTTTTATCTTCAGTGATGTCACACGAAATACTCTTGTAGCAAAGTTCGCTCAACTTGATACGAACTTCATTAGCCGCAATCGCATTTGGCCCGTTACCTACGACCGCCCAGTAACGCTTAGATGGCGCATATTTGTGAGCAACTTCAGCAACCTTTGCTCGTGCATCAATGACCGTGCGCATTGCAGTGGGAAGCTCGCGTAACGTCCGCAACAAATCATGCCGGCGTGAATCGGTACCAAGCCCGGCCGCAACACTGACTGCACAAGCCAATAAAACACCCGCCGCGACCTGCGCATAAAATGCCTTCGTTGACGCGACACTCATTTCAACATCGCGACCATCGCTTGTGAACAACACGCCATCAGCCTTGTCACACAAATCGCTACCGCGTCGATTGACAATTGCCAGCACTGACGCACCGCGTGAACGCGCCAGGTCGACAGTGCGATTGGTGTCAGTTGTCGTTCCACTTTGGCTCACAGCGATGATGAGCGTGTCACTCATATCTAGTTGTAAGTGAAAACCACTGAGTTCAGTTGCAGTAATCGGATCAACGTCAAGTCCACCAGCACACAGTTCATCAAGAACTGTCGCGCAACTACGACCAGCAATTGCCGCGGTACCTTGGCCGATCACCCGAACTTTGCAAATCGCACCCGATGCCAGTTGTTCAATAATGGACGTTGGCAAAGTCTTGGCACCGAGTGATGCGTGTAAGACACCGTCTCGCTCAATGATCTTGCCGCGAAGAGTCTTGCGGAACGATTCAGGCGCCTCGCCGATTTCTTTCAGTAAGAAGTGCGGAGCATCACCACGATCGATATCGCGAGTTGTGACTTCGGCAGTCACGAGTTCGTTTGACGAAATCGGCAAAATAGTTCCGTCGTAGGCAAGTCGCGTGACGCCAGAAAGATCTCCAGCGAGTGCTCCATCAAGAATGATGATTTGGCCTTTACTGTCGGTAAGTGACGAAGTGCTGGTGCCCTCACCATCAAGACGGAAGTATGTCGAAGTTTCTTCAACGACTCCGTAGGGTTCGCTCGCAACAATAAACAGGTCTTCAGCCACGCCAACAAACAATCCTTGACCGCTGCCACGTAGAGCGAACATCAGGCGATCAGGTTGATCGGTAGCGGCAGCACCAATAGCAACTGAGCCTTCAAATGACGCGACGCTACGACGGAAAGCTTCAACTGTGTCGCCGCAGGTCCGAGCATGCATATTCACTAACGCCGGAATCACTTTGGCATCAGTGGTGATTTGCCCAGGGAACGAGAGTCCGTGCGCAATTCGTAAATCACCATGATTATCAACATCGCCATTCAGCGCGGCGACAACATAGGGATGCGTAGTTTCAAGATCATCAAGCTCACGCTCGCTGTTGACTGGGTGGGCATTGGGTTCGCTAATGATTCCCACACTCGCCCACCGCGTGTGTCCAACTAATGACAACCGAGCATTGGGATTCGAAAGTGCTAAACGCAACAAGTCATCTTCTTGAACGGCAGCACGCAACGCTTTGGTGTTGTCGCCTAGCTCACCAATTTCGGCGGCTGCCTTATAAACGAACGACAATGTGTCGTCAATCAAGCGCACCGATCGATTTTGAAAGAGTGCGTCATGTGCTCGTGCATTCAGGGCAGTCGATACCGAGGGATCATTCGCTGACAAACCATGGCCCCACACAAAAACATGGACTCCTGCCGAATCACGACCACGAACTTCAAGTCGATCAAGAGCCGAGAAGGCTTGCTGAATGGTGAGATATCCCGCGGCCGCAGCGATGCCAGCATCGCGTCCAGCCAAATCGCGCACGAGGCGCGCTGTGCGTAGACGATCTTTCCCAATTGACCACGTGACATCACGCAGCGCAATGAGTGCAGCGGCATTTCGTTCAAGTTCGTCGGCGTCGGCAACGCTATTTTCAAGACCTTCGTCAATGGCTGTGATCGTCGCACCTACTTGGTCGAGACGACTTGTCATCGCATTCACTAATTCGTGATTGTCAATCAGGGCAACTGCCCCAGGGACACCCTTGAGAAGTTCGTTGACCTTGACAAGATGGGACGTGGCATCAACCATATTGCGACCACTGGCAATAGCCGCGTCAAGGAGTTGCACGATTTCGGCAACGGTGGGGGCACTACGCCGAGCGGGTCGACCGACCAAAGCGATGATGCCACACATGACGATCAGGTTACCGAACAACTACGCCGTGACAGGCTCACACGCATTTGTTGACAGCAACGGCAACCAGTCGATCAGCAACTTCATCGGCCAGTTGGCTCGTTGGAGCCTCAACCATGACCCGGATCAGTGGTTCTGTGCCACTTGCTCGCACCAAAACTCGCCCGTTCTCGCCCAAAAGTAATTCTTCAGCGGCGATTTCAGCGGCCAACAATTGCGCAACATCAAGAGGTCGCACTGCAACTTTGACATTCTTCAAAACCTGCGGGAAGGTGTGCATCACCGATGTCGCGAGTTGTGAGAATTTCACGCCATCTTTTTCTTGCCGGCGCCGCACCAATTGCGCCAGAACTATTGATGCCAAAAGTCCATCACCCGTGGTCGCCAGGTCACGATGAATAATGTGACCGCTTTGTTCGCCACCAAGCACAAACCGACCAGACTCCATGGCATCAAGCACATAGCGGTCGCCGACGGTCGTTGTCACGACGTTCACGCCTTCTTGATGCATCGCCTGATGGAAACCCAAATTTGACATCACCGTCACAACAACGGTGTTATTGGCCAAGGTGTTGTGGTCACGCCGGTCGATCACTGACAAAGCAATCAGACGATCGCCATCAACGACTCGTCCGTTTTCATCAACAGCAATCAGGCGATCTCCGTCACCATCGAAGGCAAAACCAATATCAACTGAAACGCCGGTACCAGTACCACTCACAAATTCACACAACGTTTGCGGTGATGTTGCACCGCATGCGTCGTTGATGTTGCGACCGTTTGGTGCATCATTCATTGAGATCACATCGGCACCGAGTCGTTGTAACACCAGTGGCGCAACTTGGCTCATGGCTCCGTTGGCCGAATCAATCACGACACGTAAACCAGCAAGTGATCCTTCGCCAAAAAGTTCAACAAGATGATCGACATACAAAGTCACCGCATCGCTACGACGAACGATCGCGCCAACGTCTGGTGCAGTCGACGTAGCGCCACTCAAAACTTTGTGTACTTCAGATTCGATGCGCTCTTGATCGGCATCGGTCAATTTGCGCCCACCTGCGGCAAACACTTTGACACCGTTATCCGAAAACTTATTGTGCGACGCAGTAATCACTACACCAGGAACATTTTCCAGTTGCGCAATCAATGCAACTGCCGGCGTCGGCAATACACCAAGTTGTTCAACACGCACACCAACCGAAGCCGCACCAGCAGAAAACGCTGCTTCAAGAATGGGTCCAGATACTCGAGGGTCGCGAGCGATCACCAAGCGCGGCGAACCAAGAACTGTGCCAACGGCGCGTCCAAGCGCAAGCGCGTATTCGGGAGTGATTTCACTAATAGCGACGCCACGAACACCATCGGTGCCAAATGTCGGAACAATAGACATATATGACTGGGGCGGATTGTTTGCGCCCGACATGAAAGTCGCGATCAGCGCTTCGTGTACTGTCCGGCCTTACGGGCCTTGCGCAGACCGTACTTCTTGCTTTCCTTACGACGTGAGTCGCGGGTCAACAAGCCGGCCTTCTTGAGTGCACCACGTGAGTCAGGATCAAGTTCAACGAGTGAACGAGCCAAGCCCATGCGCATTGCGCCGGACTGTCCGGTCACGCCACCACCATGAATGGTTGCATCGACGTCGTACTGTTCGGTCGTGTTGGTGACGCGCAATGCTTCAACTGCGGCGTTCTGCTGAGTCGCGGTGCAGAAGTACACATCGATCGGCTTGCCATTCACGGTGTGCTTGCCAGTGCCGGGGCGAACGCGCACACGTGCGACTGCTTCCTTGCGGCGACCGGTTGTCTGAGTAAGAGGCTTCGTCATTTTATGATCCTTGAATTCTTTGCTCAGCGAGCTTTGGCGTGGTCGAACTTGATGGCAGTCGGGTTTTGCGCGCCGTGAGGATGCTCTGCTCCGGTGTACACCTTGAGCTTCTTAATCATCTGACGTCCGAGCGGACCCTTGGGCAACATGCCGCGCACTGAACCACGAATGGCTTCATCGGGGCGACGATTCAACAAGCTGGCGAAAGTTTCGCTCTTCAAACCACCGGGGTAACCCGAGTAGTTGTGAATCAAACGACTCTCGGCTTTGCCAGAAGTCAACACGATCTTGTCAGCGTTGATGATGACGACGTGATCGCCTGAGTCCATGTGTGGCGCGAACGTTGGCTTGTGCTTACCGCGCAACACACGTGCGACTTCGGTGCAAAGACGACCAAGGATCATGCCCTCAGCGTCGACGACATGCCACTCACGAACGATCTCGCTGGCCTTTGGCGTATAGGTGCTCATAGATACTTCTTTCAGAAAAGGTTCCCGGGACAACGCAGCCCACAGGGACTGAGAAATGATACGGGCATTATGGGTAAAAACGACAGGGTGGTCACCCGAATATCTCGCGTGGGCGAATGAAAACGTCTTGGTCGTAGCCGACTTCCCACAAACACAGTCCGTGGGCTGGGGCGACTTGGCCCGCCTCGGTACGGGCTCCCGAACGCAAAATGCCCGACATCGAGCCAGGGGTCAGCTTGCGCAGGCCCACATCGACCAAGGTGCCGACGATCGAGCGCACCATTTGGTGGCAAAAAGCGTTGGCCCGAATCTCAAACCGCAGAATTCGCGACCCTCGTTCACTGGTGTGTTCAGACCAACGGGCCTGGGTCACTTCGCGAAACATACTCTGCTCTTTTTCGCCTTCAACCGGCTTGGGTTTGCGACAAAAGGCCGAAAAGTCATGTTCGCCAATCAACGGATCACCCGCCAGATACATCAGGGGCAAATCAAGTTCTTGGGGTACGTGCCAGGCGGTTGCGGCCAGGAAGGGATCGGCCACCGGATCGTTGAGCACGGTGTAGCGATAGTGGCGCCAATGCGCCGAAAACCTCGCATGAAAATCGGGTGCAGCCCATTCAACTGCGCGCACCACAATGCCCGGCGCACACATTTTGGTCAAACGGCGTGGCAGGGTTTCGAGATCAATATCAAGCGGCAAATCACACGTGATGACCTGTCCCCAACCATGAACTCCAGCGTCGGTACGACCAGCACCAGTGATGTGAACTGGAAAACGCGAGATGAGCGACAAGGCATCACCAATAACACCGGCGACCGAACGCACATCGTCGTTGATGGCAAAGCCACTGAAGTGCGAACCTTCGTAGGCAACTAACAAACGAGCCCGCCTGATGGCGGGCTCGGACGTATTCATGAGTTGTAACTCGCGACCAGATACATGTCGGACGCGAAAATGTCAGACGAGTTCGATACGCGCCATGGGGGCGTTGTCGCCCTGACGCGGACCAAGCTTCAAGATACGCAAGTAGCCACCGTTACGTTCGAGGTAACGAGGAGCAACTTCAGCGACCAACTTGTGCGTCATTTCCTTGTCACCGAGGTAACCCTGGATCTGACGAATGCGGTGCACGCTCATAGCGTTTCCGTCTTGAGCCTTCTTGGCCTTGGTGATGAGCTTTTCGGCGATGGGGCGAAGTGCCTTGGCCTTAGCTTCAGTTGTCTCAATGGCCTCAGCAGCAATCAAAGATGCTGTGAGGTTGGCCATCATCAACTTCTGGTGCTGTGAGCTACCGCCAAAGTTTCTGGCACGGCGTGGTGTTGCGGGCATGGTGTGTTTCCTTCGTTAAAACGTTCGTCGGCTCAGCCGCGAAGTGTCAGGCCGCGCTCATCAAGCTTCTGCTTGACTTCGTCGAGGCTCTTCTGGCCAAAGTTGGTGATATTCAACAAGTCGTCTTCGTTCTTGCTCAGAAGTTCGCCAATGGTGTTGACCTGGGCGCGCTTCAAACAGTTACGGGGACGCTCGGAGAGATCGAGGTCTTCGATTGCAATGTCGAGATCGGGGCTTGATGATCCAGCTTGAATCACTTCGCCAAGTTCAAGACCCTTGGGCTCTTCTGACAAGTTGGCAACGAGATCAACGAGCGCACGCAAGGTTGCGCCAGCTGATGCAAGTGCATCACGCGGTGTGGTGGTGCCATCAGTTTCGATGTCGATGATGAGCTTGTCGTAGTTAGTTGACTGCTCAACGCGAGTTGGCTGAACATCAAACATCACGCGACGCACTGGCGAGAAGATGGCATCAATCGGAATGACTCCGATAATGCGCGATCCCGAATCGCGATCGCTTGAGTTGTAACCACGACCCTGCTCGACCGTGAGGTCGAATGCAAGACGGCCCTTGCCATTGACGTGAGCAATGACGAGATCCTTGTTGAGGATTTCAACGTCGGCTGGGCACTGAATGTCGCCAGCGGTGACGACTGTTCCTGCTTCGCCACGAACGTCAACACGAATGATGACTGCTTCGTCTGATTGCGAGATCAGCACGATGTCTTTGAGGTTGAGGATGATGTCGGTGACGTCCTCGGTGACACCAGCAATGGTGTCGAACTCGTGCAAGGCCTCATCAAAGCGAACCGTCGTAATGGCGGAACCGGGGATGGAGGAAAGCAACACGCGACGAAGCGAGTTACCGATGGTATGACCGAAGCCGGGCTCAAGAGGTCCGACAGAGAAACTCTGACGGTTACCGTTCTGTTCGCCGATTGCTTCGACACTGGGGCGCTGGATGACGAGCATTTGTCTCTTCCGTTCGTCGAGGGTTTGTACGTAGGCAGTATTAGATGCAGATTGAATTGCTGGATTACTTCGAGTAAAGCTCAACGATGAGCTGTTCACGTACGGGCACATCAATGTGCTCGCGAGCTGGTTCGTTGCGAACGGTGACTTGCTTGCCGCCGTCTCCGCTTTCGAGCCAACCGACCAATGAACGGTCCAAGGTATCGATGTTGTGCTGAATCACGATCATGTCGCGAGCCTTGACAGCCAAGGTGATGACATCACCTTTTTTGACACGTGCGCTCGGGATGTTGAGGCGCTTGCCATTGACCAAGATGAGTCCGTGGCTGACGAACTGACGCGCCTGCGGGCGGGTGCTGCCGAAACCAGCGCGGTACACGATGTTGTCGAGACGAAGCTCGAGCAAACGCAACAGGTTTTCACCAGTCGGTCCCTGTAGACGGTTGGCTTCTTCGTAGGTCTTGCGGAACTGACGCTCGAGTACACCGTAGATGTACTTAGCCTTCTGCTTTTCCTGAAGCTGTGCGAGGTATTCGCTACCGGCTGAGCGACGACGCGTACGGCCGTGCTGACCCGGTGGGAACGGACGACGCTCAAGAGCCTTGCGGCCCTTTTCGTTTTCGAACAAGTTCGTGTTCAGACGGCGCGACAAACGCACCTTGGGTCCGGTGTAACGGGCCATGACTTAGTTCCTCTTCCGCTTGGGCAACTTGCAGCCGTTGTGGGGTACGGGCGTGACATCTTTGATGCCAGTCACTTCGATACCAGTGTTCTGCAACGAACGAATTGCGGTGTCACGACCAGAGCCTGGGCCCTTGGCGTGAACTTCGACGCGACGCATACCTTGTTCGAAAGCGGCCTTCGCTGCTTTCTCGGCGGCCATTTGTGCAGCAAATGGTGTGCTCTTACGCGAACCTTTGAAACCAACTCCGCCACCTGAGGCCCACGATAAAACGTTGCCTTCGGTGTCAGAGATGCTGACGATGGTGTTGTTGAACGAGCACTTGATGTGACACACACCAACACTGACGTTTTTGCGCTCGCGCTTACGGGGGCGTCGTCCGCCCGGCTTCGGCTTAGCCATGATGTACTACCTCACTGCCTTTTTCTTGTTTGCAACGGTCTTCTTCGGTCCCTTACGGGTACGAGCATTGGTGTGAGTGCGCTGACCACGAACGGGCAGGCCCTTACGGTGACGGACGCCCTGGAGGCAACCGATTTCGATCTTGCGCTTGATGTCGGTCTGAACTTCGCGGCGAAGGTCACCTTCGACGGTCACGTTCTTGTCAACCCAACCACGAAGTTTGTTGACTTCTTCGTCAGTCAAGTCGCGAACACGCGTGTTCGGACTGATATCGAGGTCTGCGCACATGCGTTGAGCAGTCGGCTTACCGATGCCAAAGATGTAGGTGAGCGAAATCTCCAACCGCTTCTCGCGGGGAATATCAACTCCAGAAATACGGGCCATGCTGTTTCCTTATTCTCTTCTCAGCCTTGACGCTGCTTGTGGCGCGGGTTCTCGCAAATGACCATGACACTGCCGTGCCGGCGGATCACTTTGCACTTCTCGCAGATTTTCTTAACACTTGGTTTGACCTTCATGGTCATCTCACTTCTTGTTGTTAGATTTTGAACGATAAAGACTGGTTTTATTGACTATTTACAATGTTTATTAACGACTTGTCATTACTTGTAGCGATACGTAATGCGACCTCTGGTGAGGTCATATGGCGTGAGCTCTACTTGCACCTTGTCGCCAGGAAGAATACGGATGTAGTTCATTCGCATCTTTCCGGAGATATGCGCCAAAACTTTGTGGCCGTTCTCAAGCTCCACCCGAAACATGGCGTTCGGCAGGGACTCGAGGATCGTTCCTTCGAGCAAAATGGCGTCATCTTTGGGCTTGGACAGAACTGACTCCTAACAGGGCGGATATTTCAAACTGCAGTGCGCCACGAGGACGCGTACAGGGTCGGCCATTGGACCGAGGGGCAATGCTACCGCCGAGACTCAAATGAACCAAGTGCCCCGAGCCAGAAACTTCACGGGAAACTTGGGAGTCTTTTCGGGGGCAAACCATAGTCCAGGTCTCAAGGCCGCTCCGGGCAATATCTGCAGAAAAGTTATCCACAGGCAGGCTTAGCCGTTCTTCCGGGCATGGTCGATCGCTGCCGTCAATGTGCCAAAAACCTCGTTGGGCGAGACCGATCCATCGATTTCGACCAGGCGACCATCTCGACCATAGAAGTCAAGCAAGGGTGAGGTCTGCGATTCGTAGAGGTCGAGACGCTGACTGATGCTCTCAGGAGTGTCATCGTTGCGGTGAATCACATCGCCGCCACACGAGTCACAAATCCAGGGATCACGCTTTTGGGTGGTGGCAACGTAGTTCGTGCCACAGTCACGACAGACCCGGCGGGCTGAGATGCGCTGAATGACCAATTCGCGCGGCACATCCAAATCGAGCACCACATGAATGGGACGCTCGGCGGCGATTGCGTCAAGAGCAATTGCTTGGGCCACAGTCCGCGGAAAACCATCAAGGATGTAGCCACGAGTACGGGCGTCATCTTGCTCTAAGCGTTCACGGATAATTTCGATCATGATGTCGTCGCCCACTAAGCGGCCGGCTTTGATGACCTGGCCGGCCATTTTGCCGAGTTCAGTTCCTTCACGCACAGCAGCGCGCAAGATATCCCCCGTTGAAATGTGGGGAACCACGTAGTGCCGTGAAATGCGTTGGCATTGTGTACCTTTACCAGCACCTTGACGACCCATGATGATCAAACGTACGCCCGCGGTCATGAGTTAGTCCTGACGCAGCCACCGATGCTGCGCGAGCATCACTTCAGGAATCCCTCGTAGTTGCGCAGCATGAGCTGGCTATCTACTTGGCGCATCAATTCAAGAGCAACACCAACGGCGATCAATACGGTCGTACCAGCGAATGGGAATGACTGCACGTCACCGACCCACAACACGATGTACGGCAAGATGGCAATGAAAGCAACGAACAAAGCACCCGGCAACGTAATGCGGTTGACGGTCTTGGCGAGATAACGCTCAGTTTGTGGTCCGGGACGAATACCAGGAATGAATCCACCTTGACGACGAATCTGATCGGCCTGACGAATTGGATCGAAAGCAATGGAGTTATAGAAATATGCAAACGCGATGATCAACAACGCGAACGACACGATGTATAGCGTTCCTTGAGATGACACCAAGTTGCGATCGACCCATTCGGTGACCGTACGACGCCAGCCTCCTGCACCACCGATGACGTTGGTGACAAGCACTGGTAACAACATCACTGAGCTCGCGAAAATGATCGGAACAACGCCAGCCTGGTTGACCTTAAGCGGAATGTACGTACTTTGACCACCATACATACGACGACCAACAACACGCTTGGCGAACTGCACGGGAATGCGGCGTTGACCAAGTTCGACGCGCACTACTGCAACCAAGATGCCGATTGAGACCGCCACGAGAATTGCAAACACGACCCACTTCTTGCTTTGCAGAATTGAGTAGTAACTAAAGGGCAGCGAACTCACAATCGATGCGAAAATCAAGATGCTCATACCGTTACCAATACCGCGTTGACTGATGAGTTCACCCATCCACATCAACAGTGCCGTACCAGCAACAAGTGAAACAATCACGAGCAAACCACGAGGCCACATTCCGTCTGGCAACAACACGATGTCGGGTGCATTGGCAGATGCGGTAAAGAAAGCTGAACCTTTTCCTTGGCCGAAAATGAATGTCAAGCCAGCGCCCTGCAAAGTTGCAATCGCAATCGCTACGTAACGCGTCCACTGCGTGATCTTGCGCTGACCAGTTGCACCTTCTTGTTGCCACTCTTCGAGCTTCGGAATCACGACCGTCAACACCTGCATGATGATGCTTGACGTGATGTACGGCATGATGCCCAAAGCAAAAATGGCAAACGACGAGAACGCTCCACCTGAGAACAAGTTCAAGAAGCCAAGCGCGCCTTGCTCACGCGCGGATTCGCGCAATTGGCGAACCGCTTGGTCATCGATACCCGGAACGCGAATGTGCGCTCCCAAGCGATACAACAACACCATCATGACCGTGAACAAAATCTTGTTCCGTAGGTCCGGGACCTTGAAGATGTTCTTCAAGTTCGACAGCACGTGGTCTCCTCAGGTTCTAGCGGCTGATGAAAATCGGGAAGCCCGAAATCAGCGGTTGGTGAACTGGTTGCCGTTAGCTGCAGGGCGAACCTTGTACGGCAACGGAATGATGGTGACGGAACCGCCGGCAGCTTCGATGGCAGCCTGAGCAGCCTTCGATGCACCGTGAACATGAACATCAACCTTGCGGGTGATCTGTCCACGACCAAGAACTTTGACAAAAACGTTCTTGTGCAACACGCCAGCGGCCGTTAAGACCTCGGGGTTGACAAGTGCATCTTCGAGTTCGTTGATGGTGTCAAGGTTGACACCCTGGTATTCGATGCGGAATGGGTTATTGAAACCCTTCAACTTCGGAACACGCTGCTTGAGGGGCATCTGTCCACCTTCGAAGCCGCGAGCAACCTTGCCGCGACCACGTGAGTGCTGACCCTTGGTACCGCGACCAGCAGTCTTTCCGCCCTTGCCACCGATACCGCGACCAAGTCGCTTTTTTGGATGGGTTGAACCAGGTGCTGGTGCTAATTCGTCAACGCGCATTGGTCAGCTCTCCTTCGAATCAGTCGAAGATGAAACTTCGATGAGGTGGGGCACTCGGGCAATCATGCCGCGAATTTCGGGACGGTCGGGCAACGTATTGGACTTGCCAATACGACCAAGGCCGAGCGCGCGCAATGTTCCGCGGCTCTTGGGCTTGGCATGAGTACTCGACTTGATCTGGGTCACCGTGATAGTGGGACCAGTGTGAACAACTGTTTGGTAGGTAGCCATAATCAGTGACTTTCTCCTGCAGCAACGGCGCGCTTGGTTTCGTTGTAGGCCTTGAGCAAGCCCTTCGGTACGAAACTATCGGCAGGAATGCCACGACGAGCCGCGACTTCATCGGGACGCTGCAATGACTGCAAACCGTTGATGGTGGCGCGGGCCACGTTGATGGCATTGGATGAACCAAGTGACTTGGCCAACACATCGTGAATGCCAGCCTCTTCAAGAATGATGCGCGCCGCGCCTCCGGCGATAACACCGGTACCAGGAGCTGCTGGCTTGAGCATCACGCGACCAGCACCCAAGATGCCGATCACGGGGTGCATGATGGTGCTGCCGGCAAGGGCAACCGAGAACATGTTGCGCTTGGCGTCTTCGGTTCCCTTTTGGATAGCCAACGGAACTTCTTTGGCCTTTCCGTAACCGAGACCAACGCGACCGTTGCCGTCACCAACCACAACGAGTGCGGTGAATGAGAAGCGACGACCACCCTTAACGACCTTGGCCACACGATTGATATGAATCACGCGTGACTCGCGGCCACCTTCGGGGGTGTTGCCCATACCCGGGGGCGGACGATCACCTTGGCGCGGGTTTCCGCCGCCAGGTCCACCTGAACGCGGATTTGGATTGGGGTTGTTTGGTGTATTCGTCATTAGAACTCCAGACCTGCTTCACGAGCGGCTTCAGCAACCGCAGCGACACGACCGTGGTACAAGTATCCACCGCGATCGAAAACAACTTTCTTGACACCAATTGCTTGAGCCCGCTGCGCAACAGTTGCACCTAAAGCCTTAGCGATTTCAACAGTGCTTCCACCAGCGGCACGCAATGCCGGCTCGTTCGATGACACCGATGTGATCGTCACACCAAGATCGTCGTTGATGACCTGAAGCATGAGGTGCTTGTTTGAACGGTACAGCGACAAGCGCGGACGCTCGGCGGTACCGTGGATCTTCTTACGAACTCGGTTGTGACGTACAAGGCGACTCTCACGACGCTCTTTACTGATCTTGCTCATTGGATCTCCCTACCGGAATCTTTTCTCGGCATTACTTCTTGCCGGCTTTGCCGGCCTTGCGCAGAATCTTCTCGTCCAGGTAACGCACACCCTTGCCCTTGTAGGGCTCAGGCTTACGAATGGAACGAATGTTGGCAGCTACTTGGCCGACAGTTTCTTTGTCGATGCCTTTCACGATGATCTTGGTCTGCACGGGCACTTCAAAAGTGACACCTGCAGGAGCTTCCACATCAACGGGATGTGAAAAACCAAGGTTGAGACGAATGGCGCTTGAGCCCTTCAACTCGGCGCGGTAACCAACGCCGACGATGTCGAGTTCTTTAACAAAACCAGTGGTGACTCCAACGACCATGTTGTTGATCAAGGCGCGGCTGAGGCCGTGCAAGCTACGTGATTCACGCTCGTCGTTCGGACGCTCGACAACCAAGTTGCCTTCGTCTTGACGAACAGTGATTCCACCAACAAGATCGCGACTCAAAGATCCCTTCGGACCCTTGACCGTTACTGAGCTTCCGCTGATGGAAACATCAACACCCGCCGGGACGGGAATAAGTGCTTTACCGATACGTGACATGTTGTCTCCTAATCACCACACGTAACAGAGAACTTCGCCGCCGACTTTGCGCTTGCGCGCTTCACGGTCGGTCATGAGTCCCTGACTGGTGGATAGAACGGCAACACCAAGTCCACCGAGCACGCGAGGCACAGTGTCGGACTTGCGATACACGCGAAGTCCTGGTGTTGAAATGCGCTTGATACCGGCAATGGTTCGACGGCGTTCAGCCGAGTACTTCATTCCGATGTTCAAGATCTCGCCTGGTCCCTTGGTATTGGGAGCGACAGTGAAACCAGAGATATAACCCTCTTGTTCCAAAATCTTGGCCAGAGCAACTTTTTGCTTCGACGACGGCATCTTGACCTCATCATGCATCGCCGTGTTGGCGTTGCGGATGCGGGTCAGCATGTCGGCAATAGGATCAGTCAACATAACGTCTCACCAACTCGACTTCGTTAGGCCGGGGATTTCTCCAGCGTGAGCCATCTGGCGAAGGCACACACGGCAGAGTCCGAACTTGCGGTAAACAGAACGAGCACGTCCACACTTTCGGCAACGTGTATAACCACGCACCTTGAATTTCGGTGTTGCATTGGCTCGGTTAATTAAAGATTTCTTTGCCATGAGTCAGTACCTCTCGCTCACTTCTTCTTCTTGGCTGCGTACTGCGGTCCACGAGTGTTTAGCTTCTTCGGCGCAATTGCTGCTTCAGCGCCACGCTTGAAGGGAAAGCCGAACGCATCGAGGAGTGCCCGACCTTGGGCATTGTCAACAGCGGTGGTCACGATGGTGATGTCCATGCCGCGAGGGGCATCGATCTTGTCGTATTCAATTTCGGGGAACACCGTCTGGTCGACGAGACCGAACGAGTAGTTTCCACGTCCGTCCCATGAATAGGCCGGCAAACCGCGGAAGTCGCGGATACGAGGAATGGCAACCGCGATCAAACGATCGAGGAATTCCCACATACGATCACCACGAAGTGTGACCATGCAACCAATGGCTTGCTTCTCACGAAGTTTGAAGTTGGCGATGGAGTCGCGCGACTTGGTCACCTTGGGCTTTTGGCCGGTGATGCGAGTCATGTCAGCAACAGCTCCTTCGAGCAACGACGGCTGCTGAGTTGCACGACCAACACCCATGTTGACCACAATCTTTTCGAGACGTGGAACCTGCATGATGTTGGGCAATTCGAGAGAAGCCTTGAGGCTGTCACGAATCTCGCTCTGATACTTCGCCTTTAAACGGGGCATCGTAGTAGTGCTCATGAAATTTCCTCACCTGTCTTGCGAGCGATGCGCACTTTTTTGCCATCAGCCAAAACCTTGTAACCAACGCGCGTGGGCTTGCCCTTATGCAAGAGCATCACGTTCGATGCGTTGAGCGGCATGTCACGGTCGATGATTCCACCTTGCTGGTTGGTACCGCTTGGCTTCTGGTGCTTCTTCACAACATTGATTCCATCAACGATGATCTGGTTGGTCGTGGGCATCACACGCGAAACGGTGCCTTCTTTGCCCTTGTCCTTACCTGAGATCACCACGACGGTGTCACCTTTTTTAATTTTCATCTCACAACACCTCCGGTGCTAACGAAACAATGCGCATGAACTTCTTGTCACGCAATTCGCGGCCGACTGGTCCGAAAATACGTGTTCCTCGTGGAGTGAGGTCATCTTTAATAATGACGGCAGCGTTTTCGTCGAAACGGATGTAGCTGCCATCGGGACGGCGCTTTTCCTTCTTGACGCGAACGACGACGCACTTGACGACATCACCTTTTTTGACACCTGCACCCGGAATTGCATCCTTCACGGCAGCCACAAAAATGTCTCCGATCGAGGCGTAACGGCGGCGAGTACCACCGAGCACCTTGATGCACAGAACTTCTTTGGCGCCACTGTTGTCGGCAACCCGTAGACGACTTTCTTGCTGAATCATGTGTTCTTCTCCGTCGTTCCCAGGCTCACTTGGCCCGCTCGAGAATCTCGACGAGGCGCCAGCGCTTCGTCTTCGACAATGGACGGGTTTCCATGACGCGCACGCGATCGCCAATGTTGGCGTCGTTGGCCTCATCATGGGCATACAACTTCTTGGTACGCATCACGAACTTGTTGTACTTCGGGTGGCGCACTCGCTCGACGACTTCGACGACCAAGGTGCGATCCATCTTTGACGAGGACACGATGCCCTCGCGTACTTTGCGTGGTGCGCGTTCTGTTGTTTCAACTGTTTCAGACATCTGGTTCACTCTCCGGCCTCAGCGGCAGCGATTTCACGCTGACGGATAAGGGTGTTGATTCGTGCGATGCGACGACGAACACGACGCAATTCGCTATGGGTATCGAGCTGACCAGTTGCGCTACGGAAGCGGAGGTTCAATGCCTCTTGCTTGGTAGCACGAAGTTGTTCAACCAATGACGTGAGGTCGAGTTCGGTTAGTTCAGCGCGGTCTTTGCTGGCTTGAGTTGCCATGATCAGATCGCCTCCTCGCGGGTAATGATGCGAGCCTTAATTGGCAACTTTTGAATGGCCTTGTTCAGGGCCTCAAATGCCTGCTCGCGACTTGGGAATGACAATTCGAACAACACGCGACCAGGCTTGACCACGGCTACCCAAAATTCGGGGTTGCCCTTACCAGAACCCATGCGGGTTTCAGCTGGCTTCTTGGTGACGGGCTTATCGGGGAACACGTTGATCCAGACCTTGCCACCACGCTTGATGTGGCGGGTCATAGCAATACGTGCAGCTTCGATCTGACGAGCGGTTAACCAGCACGGTTCAAGAGCTTGAATTCCGTACTGACCAAAAGCCAGTTCGCTTCCACCCTTGGCCATACCTCCGGTACGACCACGATGGTGCTTACGATGGGCAACTTTGCGAGGCATCAACATAATGAATCAGTCCTGTGCACGGAAGTGCGGGGTCTCGTGCCCATCGTGGGTGCGGCGGGCAATTTCTTCTTCCTCGTCGAGTAACTTCTCGAGTTCGGGATCGGCTTCTTTGATGAGCGGTGTTGCGGCCAATTCGGCAGCTTCTTCGGCCTTGCGGCGTCCGCTTGATGACACAACTTTGCGCGCACCAGGTGCACCTGACGTTTCGCCAACAGCCATCGCTGCTTCGCGAACGATCTTGTCATCGGTGACGGGCTTGTACGGCAAAATGTCGCCACGGTAAATCCAAACCTTCACACCAACGCGACCACTTGCGGTACGAGCTTCACGGAAGCCGTAGTCAATGTCGGCACGCAATGTGTGCAACGGAACGCGACCTTCGCGGTACCACTCGGTACGGCTCATTTCGGCGCCACCAAGACGGCCCGAACACTGCACACGAATACCAAGTGCGCCAGCCTTTTGTGCGTTCTGCACAGCCCGCTTCATGGCACGACGGAAAGCAATACGACCAACGAGTTGATCGGCGACGCCTTGAGCGATCAATGCTGCATCAAGTTCTGGTGACTTGATTTCAACAATGTTCAACTGCACCTTCAAGTTGCCGGTGAGCTTGGTGAGACCTGAACGAAGTTCGTCGGCCTTGGCACCTTTACGACCAATAACAATTCCGGGACGTGCAGTGTGGATGTCAACCTTCAAGGTCTCGCCACGCTTGCGCTCAACTTCGATACGTGAGATCGCGGCATCGGGAAGTGAATCCATGATGTACGCGCGAATCTTCCAGTCTTCAGTGAGGTATTCCTTGTAATTGCGCTCGCTGAACCAGCGGCTCTTCCAGTCGGTGGTAATTCCGAGACGGAAGCCGTAAGGATTAACTTTTTGGCCCATCAGTTGGTCTCCTCAGCCTCAGGTGCTGCAGTTTCAATCGTCGTATCTTCAGTCGTATTTTCAAGCGACGTATCTTCGAGTGTTACTTCTTCAACAGTTGTTGACTCGTTCACACTGTCGCCACCATCGGTGCGTTGAGTGCGGCTGGCCTGCACGCGAGCACGACGATCAGCAACACCGCCACCGCGAGTTGCACGGCGACCGCTGACTGCACGCTCGCGACGAGCCTGGACAACTGTCAACAAATCGGCATCAATCACCGCGAGCACAATGGTGATGTGACAGGTGCGCTTGTTGATACGTGTTGCACGACCCTTAGCGCGGGGCTTGAAGCGACGCAAGGTCGGGCCTTCGTCGGCGTAACAAGCCTTGACGTACAAGGTGTCGGCTTCGAGGCCATCGTTGTTCACGGCGTTAGCAACAGCAGATGCCAACACTTTGCGAATCACGCGAGCAGCTTCACGCTCGGTGAACTGCAAGACCTGATCGGCCATCACAACATCGCGACCGCGAACGAGATTGAGGACAACGCGTGCTTTTGATGCTGACATGCGTGAACCGCGAACACTTGCTTTTGTTCCGGTGCGCTCTCCAGCAACAAATGAACGCTCATTGAGCTTGGGACCAGTCATTACTTGCGACCCTTCACGTTTTTCTCTTGACCTGCGTGATATTTGAAGGTACGAGTGGGTGAGAATTCACCGAGCTTGTGACCAACCATTGATTCGGTGACGTACACCGGCACATGCTTACGACCGTCATGCACCGCGATGGTGTGACCCACCATGTCGGGGATGATCGTCGAACGGCGACTCCAGGTCTTGATGACCTTCTTTTCATTGGCAGCGTTCAACGCGTCCACCTTTTTGACGAGGTGGTCGTCCACGAACGGACCTTTTTTCAAGCTACGAGACATCTAATGCACCTATCCTTTACCGGCGGCCCTTGCCGGAACGACGACGACGAACTATCAACTTCTGTGATGCCTTATTGCCATCACGAGTACGGCTTTCTGGCTTGCCCCACGGAGATACGGGAGGACGACCACCAGAGGTCTTACCTTCACCACCACCGAGAGGGTGATCGACCGGGTTCATGGCGACACCGCGAGTTTGCGGACGAACGCCCTTCCAACGGTTACGACCAGCCTTACCGATCTTGATGAGTTCGTGTTCGGAGTTACCGACTTCGCCAACCGTGGCACGGCAATCAATCAGCACGCGACGCATTTCGGTTGATGGCAAACGCAAAGTTGCGTAGTCGCCATCTTTCGCGACGAGTTGAACGCCGACACCAGCCGAGCGCGCCATCTTGCCGCCCTGACCTGGACGCAATTCAACGTTATGAACAACGGTACCGACCGGCATATAGCGCAACGGCAACGCATTGCCGGGCTTGATTTCGGCCTTGGGACCATTTGATACGTGATCGCCAACATTCATGCCTTTAGGAGCAAGGATGTACGCCTTCTCGCCGTCTGCGTAGTGCAACAAAGCAATACGGCAGGTGCGGTTGGGGTCGTATTCAATAGTCGCAACTTTGGCGGTGATGCCATCTTTGTTGCGCTTGAAGTCGATCATGCGGTACTGCTGTTTGTGTCCACCACCGCGGTGACGTGAGGTCTTGCGACCATACGCGTTTCGTCCACCCGTCTTCGGCTTGCTCGTGAGCAATGACTTCTCGGGGGTCGTTGATGTGATCTCGGAGAAGTCTGACGAAGTCTGGAAACGACGACCGGCAGATGTTGGTTTACGCTTACGAATTCCCATGACGTGATGCCTCAGTTATTCTCGAACAGTGGGATTTCATTCCCAGCAGCCAAAGTGACGATGGCGCGCTTGGTGCCAGGGCGACGACCGGGGCGATTGGTGCCTCGGGTGCGCTGGACCTTGCCCGCACGGTTGAGTGTGTTGACCTTGACAACTTTGACTCCCCAGATGGCCTCGACTGCGTCGTGGATCTCGGGCTTTGAAGCGTCAACGTGAACGTTGAATGTGTACACACCGGTCTCGATGAGCGCGTAGCTCTTTTCGGACACGATGGGAGCGATGATGATGTCGCGGGGATCTTTCATCACTGACCGTCCTTACTTGCTCCAGGCAAAGATGCCTGCGAGAAAACGATGGTGTCGTTGCACAGCACGTCGTAGGCATTGAGTTCGCCAACTTCGATGAGCTGTACTTCGGGGAGATTACGGAACGAACGAATCGCATTGAGTTCGTCACGACGAACCACGATCAACGTACGACCTTCAAGATTGAGTGCGTTCAACGCTTCAATCGCTGCAGAAGTCTTGGGTGTTTCAAAGTTCCAAGAATCAATGACAACGATTTTTCCTTCGTTGGCACGATCGGACAATGCTGACTGCAATGCAATCTTGATCATCTTTTTTGGAGTCTTTTGCGTGTACTTACGCGGCTTGGGTCCGTGGGCCACACCACCACCAGAGAAGTGCGGTGAGTTGGTTGAGCCCTGACGAGCGCTACCAGTTCCCTTTTGCTTGAGCGGCTTCTTGCCACCACCAGAAACTTCGGCACGAGTCTTGGTGTTCTGGGTGCCAGCTCGTCGGTGCGCAAGTTGCGCAGTCACGACTTGGTGCATCACTGGAACATTGGGCTGACGACCGAAATCGGCATCGTTCAACGCGACCGTTCCGACTTCTTTGCCACTTTGATTCTTCACTTTTAACGAAGGCATCAGGTCACTTTCCCTTCACCGCGTTGCGCACGATGACAACGCCACCATTAGGGCCGGGTACTGAACCACGGACCAACAACAAACCACGTTCGGCATCAGCCTCAACAACTTCGAGGTTCAAGGTGGTGACTTGGGCATGGCCCATGTGTCCGGCCATCTTGAGACCCTTCAAAACGCGACCCGGGTATGAAGCCGAGCCAATGGAACCAGGAGCACGGTGGTGCTTGTGGTTACCGTGACTTGCGCCTTGACCGCTGAAGTTGTGACGCTTCATTCCGCCAGCGAAGCCCTTACCGCGGCTCACTGCAGTCACGTCGACTTTTTGGCCCTTGACGAATTGATCAACAGTGATCTCTCCACCAACTTCAAATCCGTCAACGCTCTCGAGACGAAGCTCGACCAGACGACGACCTGATTCGACATCCGCTTTCGCGAAGTGACCAGCCTTGGGCTTGGACAATTTCTTGGCGTCCTTGTGCCCATACGTGACTTGAAGCGCGGTGTAACCGTCGCGCTCGGAAGTCTTGACTTGAACAATGCGAGCTGGTTCAACACGAAGCACAGTGACGGGGACGATTGAATTATCGTCCGCCCACACTTGTGTCATGCCGAGCTTTTCGCCGACGATCGCTTTCTTTGCCATAAGGCAGCCTCTTCATCCAGCCAGTTTTTCTGGCGCTTTCGAGTTGACTGTGCACGAACTTCGGTAAACCGCCGTTCATGCAAACGCTCCGTGGATCGGATGATCAACGGAGCATTTTTTTCGGTTGTTGCCATGCAGTCCCCAGCGAGCCGGGCTTTCATAGACATCGATTGCAGCGAACGGACAAAAGCCCATTTCGCACGAGGTGAGAACCCTACCGTCGGATTTCCCCGAACCCACACCCACCGCCTGCTTATTCGCGCAAAGATCCTGCTTTTTAGCGAACCCTACGTTCGGCATAGCCATGAAATCTGAAAGTTATCCACAGCCTGCCAAGTTTTTGCCGGATGACGTCCGCTGAGATGAGGAGAAAAGTCTATTTATCGCCCTTATACAGGTCTTTTGTGGTTAACCCGGCCTTAAGGCCAGATTTTGAGCGCCGCAAACAGCAAACCATGCAAAGCGACCATAAGCGACATCATCGCCATATTCGAATTTCGCAAGTTTTGATGCATTTCGGAGCGTAATTCGGCAAATTTCGTATCCACACGGGCAAAACCCAGCGCCATCTCCGCCCGAAGACTGCCAAACTCGGCATCCACACGGGCAAAACCCAACGCCATCTCCGCCCGCACACTGCCAAACTCGGCATCCACACGGGCAAAACCCAACGCCATCTCCGCCCGCACACTGCCAAACTCAGCGTCCACACCAGCAAAACCCAACGCCATCTCCGCCCGCAGACTGCCAAACTCAGCGTCCACACCAGCAAAACCCAACGCCATCTCCGCCCGCACACTGCCAAACTCGGCATGCATCTCCGCCCGAGTAGCCAATTCAGACACATCGAAGGGCGGGACAAGGCTCATGAGATCGTCAGCAAAACCTTCATCAAAATGATCGGCCAAGCGATTTCTGACTGTGAACCTAGTTTTTTCATTACTCG
>CAMDCI010000006.1 GCA_945889715.1 Bifidobacterium breve
TCGTCATGACGAAATACTTTCATACGCGTCGATGATTTTGAGTGAATGAGTCGTATTTAATTCAGGAAGCGACAGACTCACAGCATGAATACATCGCCGCCAGCCCCCGAACGTCGTTTCGCGAGCGACAACAATGCAGCGGTTCATCCACTGATTCTTGAATCTCTTGAACGAGCCAACCGCGGGCATGCAGTTGCCTACGGCGATGACCCTTGGACCGCCAGCGCCGAAGAAGCATTCAGCGAACTTTTTGGACAACAAGTGTCAACCCTGATGGTGTGGAACGGCACAGGCGCCAATGTGCTCGCACTAGCGACACTCCTCTCCCCTGCGGGGGCAGTTGTATGCAGCGATGCTTCTCATATCAACGTCGACGAGACCGGTGCACCCGAGCGAATCCTCGGAGCAAAGCTCATTGACGTTCCGACCACTAAAGGCAAAATCACTCCCGATCAAGTCCTAAATCTGCGACATTTCATCGGCGTAGTTCATCATGTGCAACCAAGTGTGTTATCGCTGACGCAAAGCACCGAGTGGGGAACGATGTATACACCCAATGAAGTTGGCGCACTTTGTGATGCGGCCCATTCAATGGGAATGAAAGTTCACCTCGATGGTGCGCGTATCGCGAATGCGACAGCAGCTTTAGGTGGAACTCAACAGGCGTTGAAATCTTTCACGGTTGATGCGGGTGTTGACGTCATTTCATTCGGCGGCGCAAAGAACGGGATGATGTATGGCGAAGCGGTGATCTATCTCGATCCTGAACTAGCTCGCAGCGCCCCTTATGTCCGCAAGCAAGTGACTCAGCTTCCGTCAAAGGTGCGCTACATCTCGGCCCAGTTTTCGGCACTTCTGACCGATGATCTGTGGATCAAAAACGCCCGCCACGCCAATGCCATGGCGACTCACCTGTACGAGCAGACCGTCGGATTGGCCGGCGTCACCCTTGATGGGGCGCCCGAGGTCAACAGCATCTTCCCCGTTCTGCCGGCAGCCCACATTGAGGCGTTACGGGATTGGTCATTTTTCTACGATTGGGACTCCCATCACCAGCAGGTGCGCTGGATGACCTCCTGGGATACCGAGTTCGCCGATATCGACCAATTCGTCGCAGGCGTCGGCCATTTTGTAGGTTAAGAAATTTTTTCCTTCCACAATTTTTTTGACTCGACGGTCAATTACATCTAGAGTCGTGTCGTTGTCGGCGGCGTGATCTGGCGTCAACACGGGGAATTTCCATAAAAATCAGAGTATTTGCAAGTTTTCACCACCAGGGGGTCGTGTGGCAGCTGTAGAAATCATCATTACCCGTCAACAGACGGACGACGCGTGGATGGATACCGGAGCGTGCCGAGGCATGACCCATCTCTTCTTCCCCACCACCGCCGAAAGGCCCCAGGCTCGCGAACGTCGCGAGGCTTTGGCTCGCAATGTCTGCTCGAGTTGCAACGTCCAAGACGTTTGTCGCGACTTTGGCCGCGACAACCACGAGTACGGCTTATGGGGCGGCGAAAGCGAAGACGAGCGCCATGAGGCTGGCTTCCGTCTCATTGCACCCATTGGCATTCGTGCCAACGCCAGCTGAACTCGTTTTTCTCGCTGCGCCGCGCGGTCTTGCTTCAGGTGAGACAATGAATCCATGAGCCATGCCGAATATCGACACGCCCTTGATGCGGCCTGGTCAGATTTCGGTGACGGGCGTTCGATCATCGGTATTGATGACACCAGTCCCAACGTTTCAACCAATTCGGTTTTTCGTCTTCATCTGAGCGATGGAACCCGGGTCTTTGCCAAAGTTTCAAATTACGGGTCGTATTTTCTTTTTGCCGAAGACCACGACCGTTTGTTTCGTTGTACCCAATTAATTCAGGGAACTCGCTTTGTAAATTTTCTGGCTCCCGTATTGGCCAAGTCACGTGAGGGGTCTGCCCAGCGCCCATATACCTGGTACGACGGGAACTTATGGGTGGCTTTTTACGGCGAAGCATCCAAGCGCAACATGCTTCCGCCACAACTCAATCGAGAACAGTCCACATGCTTGGCCCGAGAAATCGCCCAGTTTCATCTCGTCTGCGATTCAATCGCGAGCGAAATTCCGACGACATCAAACAGTATTAAGTCTGATGCCATCCATCTTCTGGATTTACTATCTAGCCCTTTTGCGCCGAAGAATTTTTCTCTCTCTCCTGAACACATCGGCGTCTTGCACAAACACACTCACGACTTTTTGGTCGAACTTGAAAACATCCGTTACGACTCGTGGAAGCGGATTCCTATTTTGGTGGATTGGAATTTGGGAAACTTCTCAGTCGATGATCATTCGGTCAATCAACACGGTTCGTCCACACAACCGTTCACATTATTTTCACGTTGGGATTACGACTGGTTCAGAGTTGAGTCGCGCCTGCTCGACTTTTACTTCTTGTCGCGCGTTTCATCATCAACAGGTGATCAGACCCAGTGGTCCTACTCCCCTCACACTTTGGTTGAACCAGAGTTCGTTGAATTCATCCGCGCCTATCACGAGGTTTTCCCTCTGACCGAATCTGATATTCGATTCCTTCCCGAGGCCTACCGATTTTTCATCTTGAATTACGTCGTTCGTGAAGGCGCTCGATTCTTTCGACCAGATCTGTGCACAAAATTCCGCAGCAATGCCGCACGTTCATACTTGCCCGCGATCGACCGTCTGGATCTGACTCCACTTCTGCGGGCCATTTCGTCATGACGAAATGGCCTTCGTACAATTGTCGCGTTCACTCGGCCCCGTGTTTGTCTCCATGCGGCATGGTTCACTAGAGACATGACCAACGGTTCGCACGCATACGATGTTGTCGTTCTCGGAAGCAGCAATCTCGACCTCGTCGCCACGGTCGATCGTCTCCCCTCTCCTGGCGAAACAGTTCTTGGCACCAATTATGCCGAACACGCTGGCGGCAAGGGACTGAATCAGGCTGTTGCGTGCCGTCGGGCCGGAGCCGACGCCGCTTTCATCACCTGTCTCGGCGCCGATGCCGCTGGTGAAACCTTGCACCGCCTGATGACGTCCGAGGGAATTGCCGCGTATGTCACCGACTATGCCGGCCCAACTGGTCGGGCACTGATTTCAGTCGATGAACAAGGTGAAAATTCAATTGTCGTGGTGCCCGGCGCAAATGCCGAGCTAACTATCAGCGTCGTTGACGCACATCGCGATGTGATCAGCCGGGCCAGTGTTTTGCTCTGTCAGTTAGAAGTTCCGATTGATGCTGTTGAGGCCGCACTCGCGATCGCCAAAGTCGGTGGAGTACGCACGATCCTCAACCCTGCTCCAGCAAAAAAACTTAAACGTTCAGTCCTTCAGCTCTGCGATGTGATCATGCCTAATCAACATGAAGTGGCGTTACTCGGTGGAGCGTCATCTCTTCTCGAATCTGGCGTCTCAATCGTCGTCATTACGCTCGGCGCACGCGGAATCAAAATCGTGACCAAAGACGGAGAATTACAAATTCCTCCTTTCGCAGTGCGCGCTATTGACACGACCGGGGCTGGTGACGCCGCATGTGGTGCATTAGCGACTGCTCTCGCTCACGGAGCCGACATCACTACTGCCGCACGCCGAGCATCTGCCGCAGGAGCGCTTGCGGCAACGAAGCAGGGCGCAGTCCCCTCATTGCCAACTCAGTACGACATCGACGCTCTCGTCAATTAATTTTGTCTGGCAATCATCAGTCACTGAGCTCGAAAAGCCACAGCAGCCCAACCGCCGTATTCAATACGATCACATTCTTGAAGTGGCGTGAGAGCTTGCGCCACATGTTCGTAATGCTCAGTTAAGACACCGCTGATCACCAACAGGCCATCAGGCTTGGTCAATCGTTTCAATTCGTCGCTCAGTTCAATCAGCGCTGGGGCCAAAATATTGGCGACAACTATGTCGGCTGGAAACCCAATCACCGCAACTGGTTCGGTTGTGACTGTCCATCGATCGTCAACATGATTGAGTCGAGCATTTTCTTGCGATACCACGACGCACGAAGGATTGATGTCCATTCCGATTGCTCGTACCGCCCCAAGTCGCAAGGCTCCAATTCCGAGAACACCGCTCCCACAGCCGACATCAATGAGAACATCGCCAGGTTTTACATACTTTTCGATCATCAGCAAACTGGTCATGGTTGTGGGGTGGTCGCCCATTCCAAAAGTACTTGCGGGTTCAATCGGAATCACGATGGCCTGATCGGGATGCGCCAAAGACGCGACTACTTCAGCAACTTCTCGATCGTCACACCACACCGGAGCAATCACAATTCGCTCGCCGATCATTGTTGGTCGAGCAAATTCTCGCCATTTGTTGGCCACCGCGTCATTCACAATGACCGTCGACCAATCCAATTCAACTGGCAAAGAATCCATAGCTTGCTCAACAACTTTGATGTCGTCACCAAGCGATGTTTGCAGACGAACAATTCCGTCTGGGTCCCAATGTTCTTCGATAGCGACAACACCCAAAGACCACAGCAGATCACTGACAAATTCGACTTCGGTTGGAGTTGTACGAACAACTACAGAAAGTGTCATGACGAAATAATCAATTGATTAATCAAGCCGGCGAAGTTTTTCTTTATATAACTTAGCGCGAGCAACATATGACGCAGCCCCCAATTGAATATCAGCAGCACGAGCCTTATCGAGTTTGATCACTGCGGGTGCACCAACCGCCAACGCACCGCTTGGTACTTCTAAACCATTCAAGACAACCGAGTTAGCCCCGACCACGGCACCCGATCGAACGATGACGCGATGCAACACAATTGCGCCGTTCCCAATCAAAGAACCATCTTCAATCGTGCAACCTTCAAGGTGCACGATGTGGCCGATCACGCAATCGTTACCCACAACAGTTGGAAAGACGTGTGTGGTGTGTAACACCGAACCATCTTGAATTGATGTACGTTCGCCAATGATGATGTCGCCGTCATCGCCGCGCAAAACCGCTCCGGGCCAGATCGAACTGTGTGCCCCAATCGTGACCGAACCGATAATCACGGCTTCGGGATGGATATAGGCATCGGGATGAATCGTTGGGGTGCGGTCCCCCAGGGCATAAATCGGCACTTGGTGAAATTACCAGCACTCCCTCAGTTCATGCGGACATGAACGCACCGCTAGACGATCCCGATAGGGTTGGCAACCATGTCCCGCAGGATTGAAATCGAGTTAACAAGTTCACGCCCCGATGGGTCCTGGACCTGGCGCGCCGCAGGTGCCCGCGAACCCAAGGGAGTTCTTGAAGGAACCCTCTTATCGCAGGGATCAAAGCCCGGAGATATTGTCAAAGCCGAAGCAGAATTCGACATTGATGGCATCACGATCGTCAGCATCACCCAAGGCCGCGTCAAAGTTGACAAGGTTGAAAAGATTGCTCTCGTCGGAAACGACAAGCCATTTGAAGCGGTGACCCAACAACTCGCCAAGAAAGATCGTGGCGATCGCGGTGACCGTGGCGATCGACGTGATCGCGGTGACCGTCGTGATCGTCCCGCCCGAGGCGATCGTCCAGCGCGCGATGGCGCTGCTCGCGATACTGATCGTCGTCCTCGCCGCGACAACGCTGGCACTGACGACAAGCCACGTGGTCCCCGTCGTCCCCATTTTGAAGCTCCGCCCGAACTGCCTCAGCGACCCAAAGCCAAGCGTTTAAAGGCTGGCTCGTCCAATCGCAAGGCGGTGTTGTCTGAACTTCCCGAAGATCAGCGGCCCATTGCCGAACTGGCGTTGCAGGGAATGCAAATAGTTCGTCAGCGCCTGAAAGATGCCAATGCCGCATTGGCTGCTGAAGGCAAGCCAACCATGCCCGAGCAAAGCGTTTTGCAGATGGCAGAAAATCTCCTCCCCCGTTTGCGTGTTGCCGATTGGCTCGACCGTGCTGAAGCGGCGCGTAAAGATTTAGCCGAACTCGACCTCCGCGACTTGCGCAGTGTTGTCGCTGCAGCCAACGATCCGGTCATTGAACGGGCCGAAAATTGTCGCGATCTCGTCGCTGAGTTACGTACTGGCCTCACGGCGCGTGCCGATCAGGAGTACCAGAATTGGCTACATGACATTGATGCTGCACTTGGTGTTGGACGTATTGTGCGTGCCCTCAAGTTGGCTGGTCAGCCTCCGAAGGCCGGAGCAATCTTCCCCGATGAACTCGGACGTCGACTTGCCCAAGCCACTTCACAAAGCCTCGTCGCCGATGCTTTAGCCGATCGTTGGATTGCTGTCCTTGAAGCTGTCGCTTTTGCGCCAATCCGTACCCAGGTCACGGTGACATCGAAGCCCGAGACAATCACCCCAGACTTGGCAAAGACTGTCGCACGTCTTGGTGGATTGCTTCCTCAGATCGCGGCCAGCCTCGGCATCACTGTTGCATCAACAAGTCATGCTCCCAAGCCCCTGCGCGCCGTTCGACCGCCAGTGAAAAAGTTGCCGCCAAAGCCACCGACTGCCCCCAAGGCCGCTGTCGTTACAGAAATAGTTGCAGCACCAACTCCAGAAGTCGTTGCAGAAATAGTCCCAGCAGTCGTTGCAGAAATAGTCCCAGCAGTCGTTGTAGAAGTCGTTGCAGAAGTAGTCCCAGCACCAACGCCAGAAGCAACGACAGAAGCAACTGGGGCACCCGCCGAGACTCCAGTCGAAGTAGTAGTGCCGGCAACTGACGAGGGTTAGTTCAGGGCGGCTTGCTGCCGCTACGGTCAAAGGTATGAGCGACACAGCAAGCAACGACATCGTTACCTACTCCTCCGAAGGCCGCGTTGGCATCATTACTCTCAATCGCCCCGACGCCCGCAACGCCATTAACGGCGACGTGGCGCGCGGTGTTGAAGCAGCCATTGATCAATTAGAGGCTGACGACGAAGTGTGGGTCGGTATTTTGACCGCCAACACCGAGGGTCAAGAGCGTCCAGTGTTTTGTGCCGGAGCAGACCTCAAGGCGATTAACGCAGGCCAAGCCGGAGATCTCAACACTAAGCGCGGCGGATTCGCTGGATTCGTGTATCGCGAACGTCGTAAGCCGATCATTGTTGCGGTCGATGGACTCGCCACCGCTGGCGGTTGCGAAATTGTCTTGGCGGCCGACCTCGTGATTGCAACGACTCGTTCATCATTCGGCTTAGCCGAAGTCAAGCGCAATCTTATTGCTGGTGCCGGTGGACTTTTTCGTCTTCCCCGAGCAATCGGACAAGCCGCGGCCATGGAAGCAATCTTGACCGGCGATCCCATTCCTGCCGAACGCGCCTATCACCTTGGACTTGTCTCGCGTTTAGTTGCACCTGGCGAAGCGATGAACGAAGCCCGCAAATTAGCCGCGCAGATTGCAACCAGCGCACCTCTCGCGGTGTATGCCAGCCGTCAAGTTGTTCTTGCCGCTGCGTATCAGACCGATGATGAACTCAAGAAACTCACCAATTCTTTATTCGCTCAAGTGATGGCTTCATCTGACACCAAAGAGGGACTCACCGCATTCATTGAAAAGCGCACACCAAACTGGACTGGCAAGTAACTGCTTTACGTTACTGATTGCGTCGTTACTGATTTAGTGGTCGCGACACAATAATTTTACGAGCGACGATTCCGGCTCTTTCGTACAAGTTTTTAGTTTGACGATCACCAGGTAGCGCATTTCCTTCAATTGCAACACATCCCAAGTTGGTGGCGTGTTCAATGGCATGCTGCAGTAACGCATCGCCGAATCCAAGCTCGCGAGCGTTCTCGTGAACAAATACTCGCTCAACCGAACACACCAATCCGTAAGTATCTATTTCTTCAAACGTGCATCGAAGAAACCCGACCACGTGTTCGTCTACGGTGCCAACCCAACTGTGATCAATCACATCATCTGGGTGAAGAAATTTTGCGGGTGCATGCTCAATTAACCAGTTGCGCCCACCTCGTTGAGATGCCACGATTTCACGAGCCGAGCCATCTAAATCAACGATCACCGCCAGATCGTCATGCCTGGCATGACGAATCACTGGCTCAATGCTCATGAGCGATTATATAAAAAGCGGGCAGGTGTCATCGCCCACCGGACACATTGGTGCACCTTTACGAACGAGCAAGAAGCACTGGGTGCACATCCGTTCATCGGCACGCTTCGGCTGAATCCCACTTTCGGGATCATTTGACAACTGAATGTCTTCTTCTTCCTCTTCAGGTTCTTCTTCGTCGTCTTCACTTCGTCCCTTGACGCGTGCCGCCAAAATAACGCCCAAGTCTTCTTCGATGTCGTCTTCTCCGACGAGTTCATCGTCATCGTCTTCTTCCTCGTCCTCAGCGACATCCTTTTTGGACTTCTTCGCCTTCTTTTTGGCCACCAAGGGCACAATTTCGGCCTCGGGGTCTTCACCTGCCAAAACCGTGTCTAGATCCTCGACACCAAGATCTTCCTCTTCCTCGAGTTCGTCATCATCAAGCAACTCATCGGGGTCAGCCTCTTCAATGGCTTCCTCTTCCTCAAGGAACTCCTCATCAAGTTCTGGATCCAAATTGTCATTATCTTTTGCCATGAGATTTCCTAATACTCCTGAAGTTTGCTCACCAAAAAACCAAGGTGTGGGCGCGGATAATAGGCACTCTTTGAGCCCTAACTGTTGGATACCTGGGTGACACTAGTCACCAGCATCCATCACGATGTATTTATTGATCCCCACGACGGGATTCGGCCCGCCGTTCGGCGGCCAGGCGTTCAAGTTCGGGGGCCTCAACAGTCAGATGACTCATCGCTTCGGCAATCGCTTTGTGTCCTGCTTGTTCGCCAATCAGACGATGCATTTCCAGGGCAACCCGGCGATAGGCCGGGTGACCTTGGGGCGACGAACGTAATTCAAGCATGTGCATGGCTTCGCGGGCGTTGAACTGCATGACGTAGCGCACGCGATAGGCCATTGAAACGGCGTACGAGGCTTGCTGAGGGAAATCAGGCTTCATGGCATCAAAGAGGCTTGCCGAGCGGCTCATCACCTCGTCAAAGGCAACCGTCTGTCCGGCTTCATCGATGAGATCAGGGCGGGTGTACCCATGATTGGGAGTCAACGGCTGCCATTCGATCGTCAAAATACGGTGCCGCTGCATATCTCGGAAAGCGCCGTAATCCGACAAAACGTCAAACCGGTAGTCGGTACGTTCAAAGGCTCGACCGGGACGATGCCGACGATTTTCGCGATCGCCAATATATGCCTTCAAGATGGCGACTTTTTCGGCGTGGCTCATCCGCTGCACCCGTTGCATGATTTGGGTCTCAGGCAAACTTGTGTGCGAATAGCAAATCGCACCAATCAACTTATCTTCACCCTCTGGATCAAAATCTGTCAACACGACCGGCGGACTGTGATCAACAGGTGTCTCAGCGAAAAGGCCTTGAACAAGTTCACTGGTCGATTCACGAGTGTCTGCCAAGTAATCACTCCAACGGCCACCACGATCGGCAAGATCGACACGTTTCAAGAAACTAGGAATCACTTTGCGAAGTTCTTCCAACATCAAATCGGCGTACTGACGAGCTTCTGGCAGCGGATGCGCACGCATACGGATCAACATCGCTTCATACGATTGGCCGCTGCCGTAAATACCGACATTAGACAACGAGGCCGCCGGCAAAACACCACGCACAGCGTCAAGTGCTTTGGCGCGGGTTGCCATACGGAAAACAAAATCACTATCGGCAGGATCGCGCTTAATACTTGACCGAACATGATCAGTGACTTTTTCCATTAAGTGAGAATACGAATCAAACATGCGATCCATATCGCCAACATAACGAGTGCCGAATTGAGAATTCAACACCTCGGGGTCACGGTAAAACCGATACCGACCAGCAAGACGCGCGTCATAAGCGATATAGCGCGTGCTTTGTTCGAGGTAACTCGCGAGTCGACCCCATTCGAGAATCTTGGTCAGTACATTTGAAGATTGTTCACAAGCGAGGTGTACACCACCCAGTTGAGCAACCGAGTCGTCACCGTATTCAAAGAAAACTTTTTCATACAATTCTTCAGCTCGTTCAAGGCCGATCGTTGCGTCAACACCTTGGTCACCAGCGATATCTAATTCGCCAACAAATTCATCTAAGAACAGGCGACGCAGACTTTTGTGGGTGCGACTGTACCGCGCAAATAAAGCACCTTTGACCACCTCGGGCAAGTTCACTAGGGCGAATACTGGACCGTCCAAATTAGTGAAATAACGTCGTAAAACTTCCGACTCCTCGGCGGTAAATTCCTCTGGGGCATAGACCGTCACGGCTTTTCACGCTAGTTGGTCAAACGGTGCCGAGGGTGGAATGGTCGGACTTTCAGTATCCCAAAACGTCCACTTCAGATGAAACTAGTGAAAACTCCTCGTGCGCTTGTGCCCGCAATTCGGCGTTGGTCCATAGATCAACCACTGTCATCGCCATGGCCTTGGCCCCAACGAGAACTCCCTCATCTCCGCTTTCTGATCCGGCGTAATGGGCGAAATCCTCCGTATGAATTGCGACCCCATCGGGAGCAACTTTGACCATTGGGTGAATCGATGGCAACAAGTACGAGACATTGCCCATATCTGTTGACCCCATGACAGCCCGACCATCGGTTCGCGGGTCGCGAACTAATCGTCCGAGTGATTCCATGTTGTGCACATATGAATTGACAACTGCCATGTTGTCTCGGACATCAGCATAAGTGTGATCGTCCCATGTCGCCGACATCGCACATCCACACGCGCTTGTCGCACCCTCAAGACAATCGAGCACTCGTTGCTTCAAAGGCTGCAATGTTGAAATCGTGTTGGAACGAACATACCAAGTGGCAGCAGCGCGACGAGGAACAATGTTCGGCTTCTCGCCCCCTTCGGTGATGATGCCATGAATACGTTCAGTCGGGCGAATGTGTTGACGTAAAGCGGCAACATTCATGTAACCAAGAACAGCCGCATCCAGCGCATTTCTGCCTTCCCACGGAGCGGCCGCAGCATGCGCCGCTTTACCCTCATATGTGACGTCAACTGTATGGACCGCGATCGAATCCATTTTGATGAGATCAGCGTCTGCTGGGTGAATCATCATGGCCGCGACACCCGATGCGAAGGCACCATTTCGTGCCATCGCAATTTTTCCTCCCCCACCCTCTTCGGCAGGAGTACCAAGAATACGAACACGACCACCAAGATCACGCGCCATTGAAGCAGCAACGAGACCTGCTCCAAGACCAGCCGCGGCGATGACATTATGCCCGCAACCATGTCCTATGCCGGGCAGGGCATCGTATTCCAACAACACCAAAACCTCGGGAGCTTCGGGGTCGCCGACGACTGCTTCAAAAGCAGTATCGACCCCGTACGCGTGCGGCGTGACATCAAGTCCGTATTCGGCGAGCACGCCAGTTAAAAGATCGTGAGCGTAGTGTTCAGCATAATTCAGTTCGGGATGAGCATGAATATCGTGACTGACCGCGATTAATCGATCAGCGAGATTGTCGACTGCATCAATGATCTGCTGGTTTGCTGCACTCATATTAAAACCTTACATCCACAAAAATGCTTGATCGTTACACACTTCGATGCTGAGGCTTCTCACTCGACCAATGAGTTGACGATCAATCCACACAACCTGTGGCGATCGACCTTCATATTCCCAAACAAAATTCTTGACCGACTTCGTCTGAATCAATGGGTGAGGAAGATGAGATCCGGTGCTCAATCGCGCCCGCGCCGTCAACCGTTGTCGCAGACCCATGGCTTCATCCACTTGAGTGATCTCAACTCGACCATCATTGGGATGACCGCGAGGCGCGACATCCCAATGACCCAGGAATTGAGCATTGGCCGCAATAGTCAAAGACCCACGTAGCCAGCCTCCCTTTCTATTTGGAGACCTCAAGACGACAGTTGATACCGCAATTTTTGACACTAGTGATTCGTCATCGAGTCGAAGTTCAACTTTCATGACATCGATGGGCAAACA
The DNA here is from genome assembly GCA_945889715.1 of Bifidobacterium breve. Lineage (GTDB taxonomy): Bacteria > Actinomycetota > Acidimicrobiia > Acidimicrobiales > Ilumatobacteraceae > Casp-actino8. The sequence continues at coordinate 11,972 of CAMDCI010000006.1, forward strand.
CATCGCAGAATCGCCAGCGACAACTGTTCGACTCTGAGCACCAACAGTGCGCCACATATCGCCCCCAGTGACGACGACATTGCGATGTCCTTCGCCGATACAGGCCGCCAACTCACTATCAGACGACGCGAGACACAGCCCTTGTGGTGCCGATGCCTCGCTACCCCACTCCTGGCCGTTCTTAATCACCATGAAATATCTCCATCAGATCTCACTGTGAAACATCTCCATCAGATCTCACCAGGCACCGACGTTGACGCAGCCACAACTCCCCGCATCAACAAGTCGGCGGCGGCTTCAGCATTGCGGCGCGTTTGCGGAACGGGAGCCATGGTCCCGATCTGCCGCAAGAGGTCAATGAGTTGCTTCATCGTGCGCACGAAATCTCCGCCAGATAATTCTTCAGCTTCGACGACTTCGGCAAAACCCTCACCAGCAGCCCATGCATAAGCGATTGCAATATAAGTGGGGTCGGGTGCTCGATGTTGATTTAAAGACGCGGCCTCTTCAGTTGCTTGCAACTCTCGACTCACCGATTCAATGCGACGCCATTTTTTGCGAACCTCTGCTGATGGAAACCAAGGAGCCGGAGGTGCTTCGCTCGAACGATGTTCGTAGACGAATACCGAGACCAAGGCCGCCAACGACGCCGGATCTAAGTCATCAAGATAACCGCGATCAAGGCAGTCAGCGACCAATAGATCGCTCTCATGGAAAGTACGAGCAAGTACCTCGCCTTTTTCCGTTAAAGACCAGCCCGAGACATAGTCCCAGTCCTGAAGAATGCGCAACACCCGTTCAAATTTGCGGGCAACTGAGTTTCCTTTACCACGCACTTGTTCTCGCAGTTGGTCAACGTCGCGAGCAACACGATCGGCTTGAGCTGCTGCCTTCAGGCGGTCGCGCAAGTCAGGGTCGTCTTCAACTTGATGCACTGCCTGTCGGCCTGGTTCGGGCGAACTCCATTCACTCGCAACTTCTCGGGCTTGATGCAATCGAGTAATGACGACCTTTTGAAAATCGGGTTGCGTCGGAGCAAATGGTTCAGGAAGTTCAATCAGACCAAGAGCTCGCGGTGGTTCATGAAAGTCTCGCGACGAGAGATTCAGTGTCGCCCGCTTCGCCGTCAAAACAGAGAGTTTCACACCTCCAGAACGGTTCGCAGTCGACAAAACAACGGCGCGGCCTGGAGTTTTACCTTTGTCAACATAGATGACCGAGCCTGGCCGCAGCCGAGCCATTGCGAACTCAATAGAACTCTCACTTCGAATTCCCAATGTTCCTTCAAGTCGCGCCCGATAGTCGTGGATATCTCCAAATGGACTTTCTGCCGCAAGACGAAGTTCTGACAGTTGTTCTAAGCGACGGTCAAGTCGAGTTTCAATCTTGACGACATCACGATCGGCTTGATATTGGGCGAAGGAAAGATTTAACAAGTGGCGTGCTTCTTCGCTCGAGTACGAGCGAACCAAGTTGACTGCCATGTTGTAGGTCGGTCGAAACGACGAGGTCAACCTGAACGTACGCGAACTCGCCAGCGCCGCAACTTGATCAAATGTCACAAAGGGATTCCACAAAACAACCGCATGTCCCTTGTCGTCCAAACCACGGCGACCCGCACGACCAGTGAGTTGCGTAAATTCACCAGCCGTCAAAAATTCGTGATGTTCACCGGTGAACTTTGATAATTTTTCAATCACTACTGAACGGGCCGGCATGTTGATACCAACCGCCAAGGTTTCGGTAGCAAAAACAATCTTGACAAGACCCTCGACAAAACAGGCTTCAACTGTTTCTTTAAACGGTGGCACCAATCCAGCGTGGTGAGCCGCAATGCCAGCCTCCAATTGAGCGACGAATTGTGGATATCCCAAGACATCAAGATCATCGTCGTCAATATCTCCTAAACGGCTCGCAACAATTTCTTGGATGCGTCGACGTTCGTCCGGCGATGTCAAACGTAATCCTTGCTTCAGACACGATTGTGCTGCTTCGTTACAACCGTTCCGACTGAAGATAAAGAAAATCGCTGGAAGTAGGCCTTCTTCATTCAAGCGATCAACAACTTCAAGACGACTCGGCGTATATAACGCCCGCCGCGGTCGGCCCTTAACCTGTCCCCGACCACTCACTTTTCGAGTCTGTTCTTCGAGTCGCGCTGCCTCGGGATTCGGTCGACCAGTAACCAACGTCGGGAAGAGATGCTCGCGTTGTGCAGTCTTGTCCCCGACCATGTACAGATTCTCAAGTTCAACTGGACGCTTTTCTTCAACGACAAACTTTGTCGGGCCACGAACCGTACTGATCCAGTCGGCAACCTCATTGGCGTTACTCACCGTGGCTGATAGACACACCAACTTCACCCGGCGAGGCAGATGAATAATCACTTCTTCCCAAACTGGACCACGAAAAGTATCTTGAATGAAGTGCACCTCATCGAGCACAACCACAGCCAGATCGTCTAGAGCTCGAGACCGCGCGTAAATCATGTTGCGCAAAACTTCTGTCGTCATGACTACGATCGGGGCTTCTCCGTTCACCGCGTTATCACCGGTGAGAAGTCCGATTTTGTCCCGTCCGTACAACTCAACAAGATCGTTGTATTTCTGATTCGATAAAGCTTTGATTGGGGCGGTATAAAAGGCCCGCTTACCATCGGCCAACGCACACGAAATTCCGTACTCGGCCACAACAGTCTTACCGCTGCCAGTTGGGGCAGCCACCAAAACAGATTCGCCAGCATCAAGCACATCCATGGCCTCAATCTGAAAACGATCAAGGGGGAAGTTGTAGTGGGCGATCAGCGCCGGCCGGTCATTCCGCACATTCACAGTCTGCCTCGTGGGACTCGTTGATCAGTGTCTTATGCGTCAACGGGACGATTTCGCGTTCCGAGATGACCGATCAAGATGGAAATGAAATAGAAAACAATCAACGGAACCGACAGAAGCGCCAGGGTGATGGGATCGCCCGAAGGCGTTATCACCGCAGCAATCACGACAATGACCACAATGGCAACTCGCCAACCTTCAATTAACTGTCGTGGTTTCAAAACACCGACTAGTTGCAAGAAAACCAACAACACTGGGAATTCAAAACCGATCCCGAAGGCCGCCACCATGAGTCCCACGAAACTCACATACTTCGAAATCTGGAAAGCCTGCTGGACATCGCTCCCCGACCACGAGATCAACCACTCAAGGCCCTTATCTAACGTGAAATAGGCGAAAAAGCCGCCGAGCACAAAGAGCACGACTGACGAAAAGACAAACGGAATCGCGTAACGCTTTTCTTTCGCGTGCATTGCAGGAACAACAAATCGCCAGATCTGCCACAACACCACTGGCAGAGCCAAGATCACTCCACCGTACAGAGAAATCTTTAAACGAGCATTGAATCCTTCAAGCGGTCCAAGCGAATAGAAGTCACAGTTTGAAACGAGATCGGGACGTCGTTGACAAACGTTGTCGTATGGTTGACGCAAGAATCTCAAAACTGGTTCATAAAACGCCAGCACACCCATCATCCCGATGGCGACGGCTAACACTGCTCGAATAAGTCGCGAACGTAATTCGGCCAAATGTTCGGTCAAAGTCATGGCTTCTTCAGTAGATGCCACTTTCTTTTCCTTATTCTTATTTCCAAAAGGTAATTTCACGAGTCATCACCTTCGGTCTCGGGCTGCGAAACAGCTTCCGTGACTGCAGGAGGCTTTTTGGTTTCGGGCTCATCCTTGAGGGGTTTTAAAACTGCATCACGCGTCAACTGTGCAGTCTCGCGGAGCTCTTTCATCGGCTCATCGAAAGCGCTTTTAAATTCACTTTGAAATCCGTTACTCACCTTTCGAATCTCGCTGTACACCCGGCCAAACTTACGAATCGCCTCAGGAAGCTTTTCAGGACCAAGAACAATCAGCGCCAACAACAAGATGACGACGATCTCGCTTCCCGACATGTTGAACACAAAACGAGTCTAATTACCGAGACTCGAGATAAAGAGCCCCACCGTGCAGTACTTGCTCAAATTCCTTGACCATGACAACATCATCTCGTGCAGCAACGCCTTCCTTCTCTGATCGATCCCCCGATTGCCTTCGCTCACCGCGGGGCTCGGGCCTACGCTCCCGAAAACACGATTGAGGCTTTTCAACTAGCGCTACGCCTTGGCGCAACCGGGCTTGAAAGTGATGTCTGGGTCACGTCAGACGGCATCGCCGTTCTTGATCACGACGGAATTGTCCGTCGCCGTGGGCGCAAAATCCCCATTTCCGAGATGGCACAGGCAGACCTGCCCAGTCATATTCCGACAGTCGCAGCAATGCTCGATGCTGTCAGCGGCGATTTTGATTTTTCATTGGACGTCAAAGACCCCGCGGCCTTGAATGCCACTCTTGATGCAGTTCGGTTGGTGAAACCAGAACTTGAACCACGACTCTGGCTCTGCCATCACAAGTGGCAAGTCGTCGCTAGTTGGCGGTCTCTCACCGCCGCAAAACTTGTTGATTCAACGCGCCTCAGTCGCCTGAAGGAAGGCCCCGAAAGGCGCGCTGCTCAACTACACGAATCTGGCGTCGACTGCATCAACATGCATCACACCGATTGGAATGGTGGACTAGTGACTTTGTTCCATCGCTTCAATCGTTATGCCCTAGGTTGGGATATGCAGCAAAGTTATGTGCTCGATGATGGGATTCGCATGGGGCTTGATGGCGTCTTCAGCGATTACACCGATCGCATGATCGATGCCTTTACCCGCAATGTATAAGAGCTAGAGCCAGGCCCACGCACTTGCGGGCCAAATAACAACGAATGCTCGACCACGAACTTTGTCAGTATCGATTGGCCCAAAGTCGCGACTGTCAAAACTTTGCACGCGATTGTCACCCATGACAAAAACCATATCTTCTGGCACCTCTATGGGTGCCATGTCTGTGTGCGAACCACAACGCGCACTGGGTTCAATTTGCGATGTTTGTTCAGGGTTCAAATAGGGCTCGTCCACTTGTACGCCATCGATATAAACGATGCATGAGCGAATTTCTAAAGTCTCTCCAGGCAAACCCAACACACGCTTAATGAGATCATCGTGTTGGACCTGGTTAGTGACACGATCAAAAACGATCACATCGCCGCGGTGAATATCGTGCAGTTTGTAAGACATTTTGTTGACCAGAACGCGATCTTGCGGCATCAAGGTGGTCTGCATACTTGGTCCATCGATGTAGTACTGCTGAAACAAAAACAGCCGAATCAACATCGCCGCGCCAATAGCAATCACGACAACGAAAACCCATTCCCAAACAGCCCGCAACTGTGAGCGTTGCTTCACACTCAAATCAGCACGAACGGCCTCGCCAGTTTCGGCATCATCGGCCGCAACCAATGCGCTGACCTCTGAGATTTCAATTCCTTCGCTCATGAACCTTTAACCGTACAGCGTCTGGACCGCCCAAGCATGATGCCTCAGAGTGATGCGATAAGTTTTTCGACTCGTTCGTCCCGACTCTTGAACGGGTCTTTACATAAAACGGTTCTTTGCGCCTGATCGTTCAATTTGAGATGGACCCAATCAACTGTGTAGTCACGCTTCTTCTCTTTGGCGGCTCGGATGAACTCCCCTCGCAAGCGAGCCCGAGTCGTCTGTGGAGGAACATCCATGGCTTCAAGAATGTCGGCATCTGTACAGACCCGCTCGACTAAGCCACGACTCTGCATCTTGTAAAACAAACCACGACTACGAACGACATCGTGATACTGCAAGTCGATAAGTTGCGCCCTTGGGTCCCCTAACTCAAGCCCATTCTTCACGCAATATGAATCAATCAACTTGTGTTTAATGACCCAATCAACTTCACGATCTAGTGAGAATGGATTTACCTCAATTGACTCCACGCAGTATTTCCACATTTCAAGAGCCTTTTGCTCATTGGGTTGAAAACCGCGAGTCTCAGCAAACTCAAGCGCAGCGTTGAGATATTCACGTTGGATATCAAGCGCGCTCACTTCACGTCCACTAGCCAGGTTGACGGTCTTACGGCACGTGATGTCGTGGCTGAAATCGCGTATAGCCCGAATCGGATTTTCGAGGGTCATATCTCGCAATGAAAATTTCGGATCCTCCATCATGCGCAATAAGCACGCGGTTGAACCGACCTTCAAAAAATTGGAATACTCGCTCATATTCGAGTCTCCAACAATCACATGAAGCCGACGATACTTTTCGGCGTCCGCATGGGGTTCGTCGCGTGTATTAATAATGGGACGACTACGTGTTGTTGCCGAAGACATCGTTTCCCAAATGTGATCGGCTCGTTGTGTGATCGAATAGACCGGACCTCGAGCTGTCTGCACAATCTTGCCGGCCCCAGTGAAAATCATCCGGGAAATCAAAAAAGGAATGAGTACAGAATTATGCAAACTTGCGTCGTCTTCTCGGGACGTTAGGTAATTCTCGTGGCATCCGTAACTGTTGCCCGCCGAATCGGTGTTGTTCTTAAATAAGTAAATAGTTCCGCGTATGCCTTCTTCACGAAGTCGTTCTTCGGCCGAGCCCACCAAATTTTCGAGAATTCGCTCTCCGGCCTTATCTTGCACAACTACGTCATAAATCGAGTCACATTCGGCAGTCGCGTATTCGGGGTGTGAACCAACGTCTAGGTAGAGACGCGAACCGTTTTCGAGAAATACATTTGAGCTTCGACCCCAGGAAACCACTTTGCGAAATAGATAACGGCTGACCTCATCGGGGCTGAGACGACGTTGACCCCGCAAAGTGCAGGTCACTCCGTATTCATTCTCAAGACCATAAATCCGTCGCTCCACCTATAGCAAGGTAGTCGCTGTTTTGCTGGTCATAGAACTTGTCTGACCAACAGAATCAATTCCAAGGACAAAAGTCACGATCGCTCGCAGTCAGTTGAGAATTTCTATTCCTGGAGTTTGGCAACTTCTGCATCATCGAATCGTTGGAAACAACGACGATCTTCACCGCGTCGCAACACCGCTACTTCAAGATCACCAGCGTGCAGAACGCGATCAGGGCCCGACAATGCTGACACACACTTCTTCACAGCCGTCCCCAAATCGTCATCCGGTTTCCAAGAATTGCGCAAACGCTCGGAAATTGACTCAGCATCACCGCCAAGCACGCTCAACCCTCGCTCATCCATCAAGGTGCCGTCATACATAATGTGGAATAACTGATCACTCGCCTGATCAACGCCAACTTCTGCGAGCAAAATTTCAACCTCATACGGTTTGACATCGTGAGTAAAAGTTTGGCCTAATATCTGGGCATATTCATTTGCCAAACTTCGAGCCTCAACATCATCCCGCGAATATTGATACCCACGAACATCGGCGTTACGGACGCCAAAACGACGGAGTTGATCGAACTCGTTGTATTTACCCACTCCAGCAAAACCGATGCGATCATAAATCTCGCTCACCTTACGCAATGTATTTGACGTGTTCTCAGCAACGACCACAATGCCATCGTTGTATTGAACAGCAACCAATGCACGTCCACGGGCGATCCCTTTTCGCGCATAATCGGCGCGATCTTTCATTAACTGTTCGGGAGCAACATAAAAAGGTTGATTCATGATGTTGTTCCTTCACGTTGCGAACGTTGCTGTTGAACAAGCGACTCAAACCGTGTTGCCAAATCGTTATCTTCGCAACGTTCCCAGCCATCGACGGTAATCGTCGCAACTACGGGATAAATACTTCGAAGGACATCGGGACCACCTGTCGCCGAGTCAACATCGGCGGCCTCCCACAAAGCACGACAAGCAAGGTTGATCGCCTCATCGGCGTTCATGCCCGGCCTGAACCCGACCTTTAAAACTGTCGATGCGGGACCACCACCTGAGCCGGTGGCCACAAACTCGCGCTCTTCATAGCGACCGCCAGTGACGTCAAAGTCCCACAGGCGACCAGTACTTCGCAGCAAGTCGTACCCGGCAAAAATGGGAACGACCGCGAGACCTTGCATCGCCCCAGAGAGGTTCGCCCGCACGAGTTGTGAAAGTTGGTTGGCTTTACCTTCAAGACTGATCGGCCGACCATCAAGCTTTTCAAAATGCTCGAGTTGCAATTGGAAAATTCTGATCATGTCCATGGCGACTCCAGCGGTGCCAGAAATCGCTACCCCACTATGGCGATCTGCAGCAACAACTTTTTCCATCTCACGATTTGCAATGCGCGAGCCCATTGTTGCTCGGCGATCCCCGGCCATGACCACACCATCGTTATAACGAACAGCGAGCACAGTTGTCCCGTGTGGGGCCTGCAACGATTGACCGTCTCCGGAGTGAGCGTAAGAAAAAGGGTCGAGGCCGACCTTGCGTAGTAACGAGGTAAAATTGCTACCGGGATCATTTTCAAGATCAAAAAATGGGACGACCACGATTCATTCGCCACCTTTTTGGATGTACGACTTCACAAAATCTTCAGCGTTGCTTTCTAATACATCATCAATCTCATCGAGCAAATCATCAAGCTCGGCTTTCAACTTCTCACCTTGCTGGCTGGAAGCTTCTGAAGATGCGACATCTTCGGACGCCCGCTCAGAGTTGGACTTTTGTTTCTGGACTCTCTCAGCCATCATTCCCTCTCAGTGATTGATTCGAATTAAATTTGAAACCTTAAAATTTCGTGCTGGTGGAAAATATACCGATGGTTTTCACGAGTGCTGTGATCTTGACAGCCATTTCGGCCAAAGTCACTTTTCTGCACCTAACCGATCGAGCAATTCGAGCAAAGTGACACTTTCTGAACACATTTGCCCCACCAAATCCTTAGTTCCCCGAAGAGGTTCCATCATCGGAACTCGGCGTAACGGACCTCGTCCAACATCAAGAACCAAACAGTCCCAGTTAGCCGACACAACCTGATCTGGCCACCTCTCGAGACATTGGCCGCGGAAATAGGCTCGGGTGGTGTCAGGAGCATGGCGAATCGCTCGTTCAACCTCGGAGTTCTTCACCAAAGTTCGCAAACCTGCCCGAGTCGCTAAACATTTTTCTGCTCTCATATCGTGATACTGCAAATCAATAGCCCTCAGTCGCGAGTCGCCGTTTGAAAGACCATGACGAGATTGCATCCCGTCAACGATGCGCTTTTTTGCAATCCAATCAACCATGTCGGCGACGCTGTCTGGGTCACGCTCAAGTCCCGTCAATACCTCTTCCCACAATTCAATGATTCTTTGCCCAACGACTTCTCCACCAACCGACTCAAAGCCAACCGAATTCACGTAGTTCACTGACTTGTGTAAGAGGGCCCATTGAATTTCTAGAGCTGTCATACGCGAACCATTGGCCATAAGCAGTGTCTGATTCAAAGTGGGGTCGTAACTCACTTGGCGAATCGCCGACACTGGATGAGCCAAAGTCAGATCAGCGCCAAGCACATCATCCTCGATGAGCGACAAAATCAATGACGTCGTCCCGACCTTCAAGAAAGTTGCTATCTGCGACATATTCGCGTCGCCAACGATGACGTGCAGACGCCGGTACTTCTGCGGATCACAATGCGGTTCGTCGCGAGTGTTCACGATCGGCCGCTTCAGAGTTGTTTCAAGGCCAACTTCTTCTTCAAAGAAGTCAGCACGTTGACTCAATTGGAAAGGTACCTGCTCAGTTGAAACGCCAAGCATTTCAGAGCCAACTTTGCCGGCCCCAGCGAATACCTGACGGGTGACAAAATGTGGAGTGATTTGCGCAACGATTCTTCCAAACGGCACTTCTCGGGCAACCAAGAAATTTTCGTGACAGCCATAACTATTTCCTTTGCCATCACTGTTGTTCTTATATAGCAACATTTCAACACCTGACGGCAAAGTGCGGTTCACTGCGGCCATTGACTGGCGAATGATCTCTTCCCCCGCGCAGTCATAAATCAGCGTCTCCCACGAATTCGCACATTCGGGAGTTGATATTTCTGGGTGGGCATGATCGACGTAATAACGCGCTCCATTTGTGAGCACCGCGTTGACGAGATGCATTTCAACTTCTGGCGGCATCGCCGATTCAAGCGAAAAGCCACGAGCATCAATATCGGGTCGTTCATCATCAAAATTCCATGAAGGAGCATCGTGTTGTGCCTCGGGCGAATTTGACTCCGTGTATGCATTAATCAACAGCGACGAAGCCAAAACCGGATTTGATTCGGTTCCTCGAACCAAAATTCCGTACTCAGTCTCAATTCCAGAAACTTTGACTATGGCCATTTAGACCACCGCGCTCGGGCGAACTGTCATTAGAGGTACTGACCAGTTGCACTTCGTTCGATTGCTCGTCCGCCAGCGACAGAACGATCGCTGTCTTCATTCACCAAAGTACGAATGAAGACAATACGCTCACCCTTCTTGCCGGAAATCTTGGCCCAGTCGTCAGGGTTGGTCGTATTGGGAAGATCTTCGTGTTCACGGAACTCTTGGCGAATTGAGTCCAAAAGATCTTGTGCACAAACGCCACGGAGACCACCAGAGATGACGCGTTTAATAGCCAACTTTTTGGCACGGCGAACTATGTTCTCAATCATTGCTCCAGAAGAAAAATCACGGAAGTACAACACTTCTTTATCTCCGTTGGCGTACGTCACTTCGAGGAACCGATTGATTTCATCATCGCTGTACATCCTGCTTACGGCTTGAGAAATCATTTCAGAGATGGCTAGTTCAAGGCTTCCGTGCTGAGCAACTTCAGATTCAGCGATCGGAATTTCGCTGGTCAAATAACGACTAAATATTTGTACCGCGGCGCGATCAGTCGGTCGTTCAATTTTGATCTTCACATCAAGTCGTCCTGGGCGCAAAATTGCGGGATCAATCAAATCTTCACGATTCGTTGCACCGATCACGATGACGTTTCGCAAACCTTCAACACCATCAATTTCGGCCAACAGTTGTGGAACGATAGTTGACTCCATGTCGGATGAAATTCCGGTACCACGCGTACGGAACATTGAATCCATCTCATCAAAAAAGACGATGACGGGCCAACCCTCTTCACTCTTCTCCCGGGCTCTTTGAAAAACCAAACGAATTTGGCGTTCAGTTTCACCGACGTACTTGTTAAGAAGTTCTGGGCCCTTGATATTGATGAAGTAACTGCGACCCTTATCGTCACCAGTTCGAGCCGCGACTTTTTTAGCCAAACTATTGGCAACAGCTTTTGCGATCAGCGTCTTTCCGCACCCTGGCGGCCCGTACAGCAAAATTCCTTTTGGTGCAGGCAGTTGATGTTCAGCGAAGAGGTCGTGATACAAGAACGGCAGTTCAACAGCATCGGCAATTTGCTCGATCTGGGTATCGAGACCCCCAATGTCGACATAACTAATGTCGGGCACTTCTTCGAGCAACAAGTCTTCGACCTCTGGGCGGGGCAATTTCTCGAGCAATAAATTGGTTCGACTGTCGCGACGGACGGTATCGCCGCTCCGTAAATGCATACCTCGTAATGCGTCGGCCAATTCGCAGACCATCTCGTCGTCGGTGCGACCCGTGACGATGGCACGGATGCCGTCTTCGAGTACTTCTTTAATCGTGACGACGTCCCCTGAGCCCTCAGACTCGCGTGCCGTTACAACATTGAAACTCTCATTCAAAACAACTTCTGAACCACGATGCAATAACTCGATATCAATATCGGGATGCACATTGACGCGCAGTTTGCGCCCACTCGTCAGCACATCAATCGTTTGATCGTCATTTTTGCCGACGACCACGCCGTAGGCCGAGGGAGGCTGCGACAATTTGTCGACTTCATCCCGCAAAGAGACGATATTTTCTCGCGCCTCACGCAAGGTGAAACTCAGTTTTTCATTCTTGGCCGATTCTTGAGCCAGTTGGCCCTTCATCTCCATCAGACGTTCTTCAAGTTGGCGGACTCGGCGCGGAACATCAGATTGCACCCCAGTCAAGCGCAGTCGTAACGCCGCAATTTCAGCCTCTAACGTCACTCGATCGTCGTTGAGCGTTCCGCTGTCTGAGCGGGGAGCGTCGATGTCCTCGTTCATGCCCTCGTCCTTCCACCAGTGCCTACCCCTGCGAAGTTACACCCCCTTGATGACTTAGGTCTTGACGAGGTCAGAACTCGACAATTTCTCCCCAGCGATTCACAAGTGCTCAGGTCAAGGGGCATATTTTCTGACAAAAGTTCATACAAGGGTGACTGAGAAAGCGGTGTTCGGGCTATCACCCATGTAAAGTATTCACACCAGCGGTTAGGTACCGCGAAGTTACCCGAGGAGCAAGCGAGCGAACATGAAGGTCTGGATTGATCAGGATCTATGCACAGGCGACGGACTTTGCGAAGAAATCTCGCCCAATGTTTTCACTCTGTTAGATGATGGCTTGGCATACGTCAAAGAAGGCGCCACGGTCTATGCAACGGCCAAGGGCCACGCGCAGGGTGCTGATGGTCTCGCCAATATCGCCGATGGAGAGCTTGACGGCGTCATCGAATCCGCCGAGGAATGCCCCGGCGAATGCATTTTCATCGAACCCTAAATCTGCTTCGGCGTATCTGGGCTTAAGAGACGTCCGGTCGTCAAGAAACCAGTGTGAGCAACCATTCGGTGATCCGGTCGAACTGCTTGCCCTTCGATATACCAACCTCGATGCAACACTTCTAAAGTACGCGTCCCTGTCCACATTGGATTAGCCATCGCTTCGCGTGTTTGCACAGCTTGAGTAATCGACGGTGTGTACGCCAACAAAATTCCGCCTGGCCGCATCACCTTTTGCGCATGAGGAACAACCTGCCAGGGTTCGGGCAAATCAAGAATAACCCGATCAATATCTGGAGCGTCAATGCCTTCGTAACAGTCACGAACCTCAACGTGGTACCTCGACAAGGCTTCTTCGCCCAGGAATGAACGGACATTGGTGACGGCGCGGTTAGCGAAGTCTTCACGCAACTCATAACCAACAATCTCAGCGCCGTAACGCAGCATGGTCATCGACAGTGCCCCTGAACCCACGCCACTTTCTAATACTTTGACGCCTGGTCCAATGTCGGCCAGCATGCAAATCGGCGCCAGGTCTTTGGGATAAATCACTTGTGCCCCACGAGGCATCTCCACCACAAAATCTTCTAAGGTTGGTCGCAACGCGATATAGCGCGCTCCCTTTGTTGACTGCACCCGAAAACCCTCGGGTTGACCGACGATTTCGCTGTGCGAAACATACCCAGCATGACTATGAAATTCAGAGCCCTCAGTCAGGTTGATCAGATAACGGCGCTGCTTACCATCAATCAAAAGAACTTTGTCACCGTAAGCGAATGTTGGAGAAGTTAAGGAACTCATTTTTTGGAGGCCTCCGCCTGCACACGTTTTTGTGACCGTGATTTCTTGCGAATCAATTCAACTGAAACTGGCTCGTGGGCGGCTGAGCGTTCAACGAGTCGACAAAAAGCACACACCGAACCTTGTTCACCACCAGTTGGCGCCCCACACTGGACACATGGCGTCACGCTGTCGGCACCTGTCGCGGCAATCGCTGCCAAGACAGGAACCATACGATCGAGGAAACCTAAGTAATACGAAGATTTGGTGCCAGGCGACTTTTCTTCCAGCAGATTCAAAACTTCTTTGTACCCAATATGGCGATTACCTTCGGCCATCGGGCACTCTTCAACGATGTAATCGATCCCGCGTATGACACACCAGGCCGCCATCTCCCGTTCGGTCAAGCGAATTAAAGGCTTGACCTTTTTCGGGAAACCGTGACGACTCGGCAATACCGGAAGTTGCCGCGCTAAATATTCAACGTCCCAACGCAGCGCATTACCAAACAGGACTGCGGCTTCATCGTCGAGATTATGCCCAGTGACAACGACGTCATATCCCCCATCAACAGCAGCTTTATCAAACAAATGCCGTTTGCTCATTCCGCATGCCGAACACGGAACTCGACCTGTCACCTTTGTTGCAGTTGGAATGTCATATCCATAGTCGTCGCGTAACGAAACGACCGTGAGTTTCAAGTTTCGTTCTTGAGCAAACCGCTCGGTGTATTCGCGCGACTCTTCGCTGTATTCACCAATTCCTAAAGCGATATACAGACCGTCGGCTTGATAACCAAGTTCAACCAACATGTCCCAGACGGCCAATGAATCTTTTCCGCCTGAAACCGCCACTAACACTCGGTCCGTCTTTTGCAGCATGTCATGATCATGAATCGCTTTTTCAACTTGCCGGCGACACATTTGCAGAAAATGCTCGGCACAAAAATTAGCGTTGTGGCGAGGTAACTCGATAATCGCTGGCCCGCGACAGGTACGACATTTCATGTCAGAAACCTCCGGAAATGACCGGACGGATTTCAATCACATCGTCCTTATCAAGTTCTTCATCACCTGGAACCAAGGTTCCATTCCTAATCACTAAGTGTGATTCTCTCGGAAGACCCAATTCAACGAGTAAGGCATGCACTCGTCGACGACCTTCAATCTCAATTTCGCGGCGCGGATTGCGCAAAATAACCTTCATGAACGTTCAACGATTCCGTCGTCGTGCTTTTGGCTCTAGAGCCGAAACCGAAACTGATTGCCCGGGTCGCAAGACTTCGGTTGAAACTACTTGCGGAGACCGCGCCATCATTTTTCGCATGAGCTTAATGCCCCAAACAAAAACGCCGACGATAAACCACGAACGGCGACCACCAAGAAGACCTTCTTTGACACTGCGCGACCGCAGGTACGACATCAGCGCCATGACGTTGCTTCAGACGCGCCGAATCTCGACAACTGTCGAACGACGCTTTCCACTTCGACGACCCATCAGATAAAAGGCCACAACTAAAATAACTCCGACTCCCCCAGCGATAGCCAGCAGAGTTGAACGTCGATCGTCAACTTTGCCTTGCACGTCTCCTTGAAGCGTGCGCAACTTTGACTCAATGTCCTCACGGGAAATTCGCGATTCATTCTTCGAATTGGCCATCAGTTGGGTTCCTTTCCAAGAGTTGCCTTCTTGACTCGCGACAAAGCGACCCAAGCCAGTCCGAGACACAAGGCGAGAACGATCACATACGGGACCCACGAGAACCCACCATCAAAGGCGTGGAGTTCGGTTTGCAGAAGTCTGAGGATTCCGAGAAGAACTAAGACGAGACCGAGGCCAATACACGTCGCCCCGGCCGATCCGAGCGCCAACCAGCGGCCAGCTCCCTGAAGAGGACCAAGAGTTTCTTGTTTGGCGTATTCCTTGACGAGGTCGACAACGTCACCAACGCCCGCCGATTCACGACGAACCGACGCTCGACTTGTTCGTGACGTCTCTTCAGCCATGCCTAGTTTCTAGCACCAGAACGGGCAAACCCCACCTTAAGGGCTGTTTCTCGAACGCCATTTCTCGCTCAATCACTCAACTTGCAGGCGGAATCGGCAGGCGGCTTCAACATCGCTCAAGGCCGACTCCAACAATTCCAAGCGGCTTGCGGGATCCTCGCAAACCAATAAACGTTGACGATCGGCTGGGCCGATTGGAGCGAGAGCAACCAATTGAAAAGACGCGAAACTCGCGTCGGTTGAGAGTTCGATATCTGCCAAATCAAGTGGCGGACCACCTAATTTTTCAAACAATGAACTGACTTCGACGACAATGCCAAAGAGGCGGCTTACTTCTGCCGAGTCAATCCCGTCCGACAAGTTATCTGGCCAATCCTTGACCAAAGCAATGGGGTACGGAGCGTCGGGCAACCATTCATGAACGCGCAGTCGTCGAACTCCGAGCGCAAGTATCACCCGACGTCCATCCGGAGTCACCTGCGTCTCAATGATCCGCGCCACCGTTCCGGTCATCGAACGAATGTCTCCCCCACCCACCTCGTGGCCGCGCTCAATGAGGACCACGCCAAACACGGGGTCACTGTTCGTCAGAACATCAGACATCATTTGTTGATATCTCGGTTCGAATATTTGCAATGGCAATAACGAGCCCGGGACTAGCGGAGTTCCTAAAGGGAACATCGGCAAACGATAATTATTCACAAAACAACCCGAGGTCAAGGAGCCACTGGCGTAGCGGGCAAGGGCGTAATCGCTGCAGCGGTAGGCCCTTGCGGGTATGAGCCAAGCGCTTGCGTCAATACACCTTCCCAAAGTGGCTGAAAGACTTTGTCATCATCAACACCCGGCGATTGAAGTAACAAGGCGAAACGTATCGTCGATCCACCTTCAACAGGTACAAAGCCAACCAGTGCTTTCACTCCACTGAGGCTTCCAGTCTTTCCATACAGTCGGCCTTGCAAAGTTGTACCAACAAAATAACCCGACAAAGTTCCCGACGTGCCTGCAACTGCCAATTTTGAAATCAGTGGATCAGTCGCTTCGTAACGTTCAAGAACAGCCAAAAATGCTGCACATGTCACCTTGTTGTCCCCCGATAATCCCGAACCATCGCTCAATACGACTCCTTCGAGAGGAACACCCCATGAACTCAATTTAGCCATCACTGCAGCATCGCCGGCCGCTCGCGTTCCGGCACCGCTTAATTGAAAACCGATTTCCTTCAACAACATTTCAGCGGTGTTGTTATCACTGTTCTGCAACATCTCGCCAATGATGTCAATGAGGGGTGCAGATTGCACTGCCGCAACTGTCGCCAATCCCACCGGCGTCACTCCTGACGCCGGTGCACCGATGATTGTTACTCCCCGTTCTTGCAACAAACGGTAGAACTCTTGGGCAGCACCCATCGCCGGATTAGTTGCCTTCATTGATGCGCCGAGAACCGCTCCGTCATTGACTAACAAACCAGAAATTGGACCACCTTGAATCGCCCGAAACCCAATTGGCCATGAAGGTGGATACAACTCGGCGTCGTAGTGAGACGCATCGCCGACAACATTGCCAGTGATTTGTGTAACCCCCGCCGCCACAACCGAATCTGCGAGTGCTTCGAGCGATGTAGCGGGTTGTTGTGGATATTTAGACAAAGTCAAATCGTTGGGATACCAAGAAGACGCCAACAACGGATCTCCCGCACCCACCAAATAAATAGATCCAACAACGCCCGCATTAATTTCGGCTTTTACCTCAGTCGAATAGGTGAAATCTGCGCCGAGAGAATCAAGAGCAGTCGCTGCAACCAAAAATTTCACGGTACTAGCTGGCGTCACCGGCGTATCAATGCCATCAGACAACATCAACACACCGTCAACAGAAACTGCTGCGCATGAACCCGCAAGAACCGATCCGCCTAACGGACGCAACGCTTGTTCGAAAGCAATTGACGATGTCTCGCGAGCTAATACCCCAGGTGTTCGGCGAGCCGACAAAACAGGAGTCTGCGGACTGTTCGCTGACGTAGTCGCCACCAGATCGGGTGCTGGCGGAGAACTGTTGTCATGTGAATTTGCGAACTGCCACAGCCCACCAAGAATAATTGATGGCACGATTGCCAAGAAGATCAAACTGGCTACGGGATTGTTTGATGGTCGCGAGCGTCTCGTGACGCGAGCCTCTGACTGCGTCATTGTTTAATCACTTTCCTCGTCGAGTATTAAACGTTGCAGCGCGGTACAGATGACCCAGAGCTGTGACGGCGCGATTGCCCGATGGGTAACACAAACGACCTGTTGCACGAACCGTTACTGGTCCTGAATTGTCAGGATCAGCAACGGCTAGTTCAGTCGCAGTCAGAATTGGTTTCCCAGTTCGCCTCGACAACTCGTCAGCCGCTTCCGCAAAGCGCTGATCTTGACGTTCGTGGTACGCAACGATTCGATCGATTCCGTGATCGGGATAAAAACCACCTTCGCGCAACAATCTTGCTTGGTTTGATTGAATTCCGATTCCGAGGTAAATCACTGCATGTACATCTGGGTGCAACGCAATCATCTCGAGAACCTCAGGAATAGTGTCACGAGTTTCACCGCCAGCACAGTCAACCGGATTGCCCTTGCTCCATCGGGGTGGAAGCTTGGTATCAATTTGAGCCAACAAGTCTTCGGGAAGTTCCATTAACTTCAATTGACCGTCGCGGGTGATGGCATCTGAGGTCACCACTCCCCAACCACCGGCCGTCGTCATGATGACAACGTTCGGACCTTTGGGTAACGGCTGAGTAGCAAAAGTTGCGGCAGCTTCAAAAGCCTCTTCAACGGTTTCAGCACGAGTGATTCCGGCAGCCCGACAAAAGCCGTCGAACACTTTGTCGTTGGCTGCCAGTGCACCAGTGTGCGACGCTGCGGCCTGGGCACCACCTTCGGTTGCCCCGCCTTTGACCAACACCAAAGGTTTACGTTGAGCTACCGAGGCCAATCGAGTCATCAGCGTGCGTCCATCGGCAATACCCTCCACGTAGGCAAGCCCCACGGCGGTCGCATCATCATCGGCGTAATAGTCCAAATAATCGGCAACTGTGACAGCAGCGGCATTACCCGCCGACACAGCACGACTAATTCCGACACCAGATGAGCGCGACCAGTTCAAGAAGCTTGAAACGAAGTTTCCACTTTGGCTAGCAACGCCAATCTTTCCTGCTGGTGGATACGGCGCAACGATTTGTGCACACAAGTTGGCAGGCGTACTCACCACACCTTGACCATTCGGTCCCGCTAACAAGATGCCAAGTTCATCGGCGAGAGCAATCAGTTCTTTTTCGGCTTTCTTTCCTTCTTCGCCAGCTTCTCCGTATCCAGCCGACGTGAGAAATGCCGCTTTCACTCCCTTCGCCGCACAAGCCCGCAAAAGTGCCGGGTTTGCCGATGCCGGCGTGCACACGAAAACCAAATCAATAGCGTCATCGGGAAGTTGCTCGATATCAGCCACTGTCTGAATACCTAAGACATTTTCACCTTGCAGGTTCGTGCCATAAACCCCGCCGGTGTAACCACCCGCCAAAATATTGTGCAGCGATACAAAGCCAAACTTTCCTGGATGAGTTGAGGCTCCTGTGACAAGAACACCTTTGGGTTGAAAGAGTGCGGCGAATTGCGCATCAGTTGGACGCGGGCGGGCTGTCGCTATCGACGTGTCGGGTTCGCCAATTTCGACGAGTGCATCAACTGCGATCGGAACCCCATCGGCTCGAACAATTAATGGATTCACATCAATGCTCGCGATGTCAGAACGCTCACTTGCCAACTTGCCAAGACCAACTAAAACATCAACTAATTTTTCACGATCAACGGCAGCCTCACCACGGAATTCACCGAGAAGTTTCTGCGTTGCCAAATCGGCGATCATCTCATGAGCAGTCACTCGATCAACTGGTGCTGGCCGAAACACAACGTCAGCAATTGCTTCAGCAAAAATTCCGCCGATCCCGAGCATGACGCTTGCACCAAACTGCGGGTCACGAACGACACCAGCAATCAGTTCACGATTTCCTTGCACCATCGGTGCGACTAAAACAGTCACTGGTCCATCGTCGGGACGAGCCGCGGCAAGCAGGTCGGCAGCCGCTTCATGCACTGCTTCAGCCGTCGCCAATTTCAGTCGCACCAAACCTCGTTCGGTCTTGTGGGCAATAGCGTCACCGCACAATTTGGCGAC
>CAMDCI010000007.1 GCA_945889715.1 Bifidobacterium breve
CTTAGCTGGCGTTGCTGGGTTCGGGTGCCTTGGTCGGGCTTGCGATCAAGAGGCCGTCAGCACCCAAGGCGACCATCTTGTTATAGAACTCGGTGGTTTCTTGCGCTGAATCGCTCATCCACACCCACACCGCACGGTTCTCGGCGTGAGCACGATCGAACGTTTCTTTCGTCAACACTTCAACGCCTTCGTACACCGGAGGCGCCTGCATGATCACGTCGCGCGGATCGAGCGCACCACCAGCGAGATACCAATTGACCAAGGTGTCTTGGCCAGGGCTCGTTGCAACATCAGGAATTGCATTGCGGAACTCGGTCATGATCTCGTCACTGAATGACACGACAACGATCGACTTTTCACGGCCAGTTTCTTTGATGAGTCGCGCCAACTCGCGGGCAGCCGCCTTGGCACTTTCAATATCAACTTCGCCGGTTGCTGATTCTGGAATCTTGAGTTCAACATCGAGCACATGATTTGGGAAAGCGAGCGCGACTTCTTCAAAAGTCACCATTCTGAAATCTTCAGCAGTGAATCCCTCTGGTGCAGGATGATCACCAGTACGAATTCCGCGGTAGATATACGCCTCAGCGGCAAGGCTGTGGTCGCTCCATACCCCGCCCGAGAACCAATAGGCATTATCCATTGCCTTAAGTTCGGCTGCAGTGAACGAGCTGAAAAGACCGGTGTCATTAGTGAGTCGATCAACCGTGTTGTCATGTTGCACCATCAACACGCCATCACTACTAAACATCACATCCATTTCAAGAACATCGGTTCCATTGAGTGCAGCTTGCGTGAATGCATACATCGTTGAGTGCGGCCAATCGTGGTCGCCACCAGCGTGAGCGATAATCGCCGGACGTCCGAGTGCAAGCAGTGCGTCGACTGTTGTTGCTTCTGGAGCAACAACTTGATCAATCGCTGCAACGGGAGCTTGCGTTTCTGGAACAGTCACTTCTGTTGTTGGAGCACTTGATGCAACTTCTGTGTCGGCGACAGTTTCTGTCACCGACGTGCTTGAGTCATCATCGCCACTGCAGGCACTGACGATCGTCGAGAGTACGACCGCTGCAGCTAAGGCAGAAAAACGGCGGAAGGTTTGCTGGCGAGATATTTGGCGAGATGACATTCACTTATCTTGCCACCCGCCAACTGGGATTGAGAACCTCTTGGATTCCCCAAACATGAACCTTCAGAGAAATCTCCTCAAACTTTTCTCAAGAATCTTCCAAAAAAGTGCCATGTTCTCCTTTGGCCCTCCTCTTGAACACCACGCAGCCATACGGGTTGCCTAAACAAAGGGAAATCATGAAGAACATCCGCCACATCAATATCCGCAATACCGCAATCGCAATCGTCGCTATAGCCGGCCTGGCTGTCGCAGCGACCGCCTGTTTCGGCAACTCATCAAACGATTCAGCAAGCAAAGCCCTTGACGCCACCATCGAAGCGATAACTGATCAGCCCGAAGATGCTGCCAAGTCCACACCGTCCTCGACGGTTTCACGGGCAACTACCGAAGTTGAATCAGTCGCCACATCATCTGGCGCATCATCTGGCGCGACACCTTCAACTGGCGCATCAGCAAGCCCCGAAGCAGATCCGGCTATTGAATCTGCCGGGACCGAAGCAGATCCGAGCACGGAAGCTCCAGCCACCACAACTCCAGACACCGCGACTCCGGCCACCGAAACTGCACCGAGCACTGAAGCACCGGCCACCACGACACCCGCCACGGCTTCACCATCAATCCCTGCATTGGCATTGTCGCCGACGATTCGTTTCGTCACCTTTGCTCTGGACGGAACGAACATCGACACTTCAATTCTCGTTGAAGAGGGTGGCCTCGGTCGCAATGACATCGTCTCGGTTGAGTTCACCTACACCAAGTTTGGGATTGAACGAACTGTTGCCGCCACCAATGCAAGTTCAACAACGACATCAAGTATCTGGCTCATCGATGGTCTGATGTTGCGAGTTGGCGACACCGTCACAATTCATGCGGTCGATTCTCGGGGCAACACCGACGACACGACCGTAACTGTTGAACTCTCAACTTCAATGGGCTGATCCGTTTCACATCAACTCACTAAAAACCAAAGCGGCGGTTCGGGTTTCCCGAACCGCCGCTTTTTCGATTTTTAAAGTTTCGTTAGTTCAATGCCGATTTCACTGCTGCAGCAATTGCTGAACCATCGGCCGATGCGCCAACGCGATCTTTCACTGCCTTAATCACGCCGCCCATTGCCTTAGGCCCGGTTTGACCATTCGCTGCGGCATTGGCAACTTCTTCAGCAACAATCGCTGCCAGTGCAGCCTCGTCCATCGCCGCCGGTAAATACTTCTCGATGATGACCATCTCTTTACGTTCCGTAGCTGCCGATTCAGCACGACCAGCTTGTTCGTAGATATCCGCCGACTCAGCGCGCTTTTTGACTTCAGAGCGCAACAGGTTGATGATCTGATCATCGCTCAACACCACTGCCTCGGCCCCAGCAACTTCGGCGTTCATGATCGCCGCTAACGCCATGCGCAAAGTCGACTTCAATAGATCATCGCCAGCCCGCACCGCATCGTTGATATCGGCTTGGATACGACTTTTCAGACCACTCTCAGTACTCATAGACCCATTCTGACGCGTTTTGCACCGCTAGCCTCGTCTCTCGTGAATCAAGTTAAAAATCGTCTCGCCGCCCTGTCCATGCTCGATCGTGCTTTCCGCAATCTTCCCGATGCCACGATCACCGCTCTTTATGAGGGGCTCGACGAAGAAGGCCAAGACGCGATTCAGCACATCGCCAGCGTCAAAGGCGAAGATCTCGCCATGCCAGAACTGATTGCCGCCATTCGCCTCTGCGTTTCAAAGGGCCGTATCAATGGCGACCTTGAGCGCATGTCACTCGTGCTCACAGACAAATGCCTCGCCGAATGCATTGAAGCTCTTGGCGAAAACTCTGACGACCCCAGCGAAGACAACCTCCGTGAAGCTCTTCCGGCCATCATCAAGAATCACACCTTGCCCACCACTCAGGTCATGTTGGCTTCAGTAGTCACTGGCGAAGCGATTGCGTCACCGATCATTACTCGTTTGCTCAAGAGCGACGAAGAAATCAAGCTTCCGCCAGCCCCGGTTCTTGCGATGGCTCCTTTGGCTCCGCTCAAAGTTGACGATGCCGAGCGCCTCGCACTCAAAGAACAACGCAAGGCTCGCAAGGCTGTCGAGCAAGAAGAAGCTCGCCGTCGCCGCGAGCAAATCGCCAACGCACGCCATAAGTAATTTTCGTTAGAGAAAATCTGGATCGTCGGGAATGCCGGCGTCGATAGGCACCTTGGTGCTGTTCAAAAACATCGCAACTAAGTGATAGTTGCCAACTGTCGCGATGAGATCAAGAATCTGTTCGTTGGAATAATGCTCGGTCAGCGCACGCCACGTTGCATCAGAAAGCGCGAATTCATTGTGCAATTCATCAGCAGCAGTCAAAAGCAATTTGTCAATCGGCGACCAAGTAGACGCCGAAGCACCTTTCTTTACTGCTTTGATTTCGGCAGCCGTGATATCGCAGCGCAGAGCAATTTCAACATGTTGTGCCCACTCATAACGTGAGCGACAATTCCAACCAGTGCGCAAAATTAATAGTTCGCGATCGCGAGCCGTCAACGTATTCTTCGACAACACATGCGCAGCAAACACCAACCAGCGCTTCAACATGTCGGGGTGATTGCCAAGAACTCCAAAAATATTGAGCGGATCACCGTTGGGGCCTGTCAGCCCTTTAGAAAACATTTCGGCAAGTCGCGGATCTTCATTGCCGTTGCGAATCGGCAAACGTGCCGGAGCATTTTTCTTTTCAAGATCAAGTAAAAACTTTTTGGCTTTCATGCCACCCGCAAAACCCGTCAACGATCCGTTGGCCCCAATCACTCGATGGCACGGAACCACGATGCTGATCGGGTTACGACCGTTCGCAGTGCCCACGGCTCGCGCTTTATTTGGGTCGCCGAGAACTGTGGCCTGTTCGCCATAGCTCATCGTTTCGCCGTACGGGATAGTTCGCAGCACCTGCCAGACGCTCTGCTGAAATTCGGTGCCCACCGGATCAAGCGGCACATCAAAATCATGTCGGGTGCCGGCGAAGTATTCATCGAGTTGGCGAATCGTTGCCTCAATGACCGGGCTCGTGCCCTTTTTTGCGTCGGCCAGTCCGGGCACCCGGCGAGGATCGTCGTTTGGCCACAAAATCGCCCGCAATCCCTGGGCTGAAGCCACCAATGTCAAACGTCCGACTGGGCTCTTGTAACCAGAACTCATCAATGTCGTAGCAGTCGAACTCACGACGTCATCTTGTCACCCCGTGACAAAAACCCATCACATCGAGGTAACTACCCGCACAGTGTTTCGTTGTACCGTACAAGTAAGCGAGGAAACTATGTCTACCGAATCTGCCGCAACTGGCACCACCGAACTCAACACAGGAAATCTCACCCAGCGACAGATCTATATGGTCTTCGCTGGCGTGATGGCCGGCTTGGGATTGTCGGCACTTGATAGCACCATTGTCAACACCGCGCTCGCCACCATTGTTGGTGATCTAGGTGGACTCAAGTACTACGCCTGGGTCGGCACCGCGTACATGCTCACCAGTACAACGGCCACTCCACTGTTTGGAAAACTTTCCGATCTGTACGGTCGGCGTCGACTGTTTCAGATTGCCATTCTCACGTTCGTGATTGGTTCGGCCTTTTGCGGGCTTGCGCAATCAATGTGGCAACTAGTGATCGCACGTGGCATTCAAGGAATTGGCGGCGGTGGATTGTTTTCACTTTCGTTCGCCATTATCGGTGACGTCGTTCCGCCACGCGAACGTGGCAAGTACGTCGGCTTCATTACCAGTGTTTTCACGATCAGCAGTGTGATCGGCCCACTCATCGGTGGCGCGATTGTCGACAACACATCATGGCGCTGGATCTTCTTAGTCAACTTGCCCATTGGAATCATTGCCTTGGTCATCACCAATAAGGCCCTGCGATTGCCCTTCACACCATTGCAACGCAAAGTTGATTATGTCGGAGCAACAATGCTTGTTGTCTGGGTGTCATGTTTGATTCTTGGCCTGTCGTGGACCGGCGGATCATACGGATGGTTTGCTGCGCCAACTCTCGCCTTCTTTGGTGCGGCAATCGTTGTCGGCGTTGCCTTCTTCCGCTGGGAAATTCGCGCTGAAGAACCCATTCTTCCGTTGCACTTAATGAAGATTGACGTCGTGCGGGCCATTGTGCCATTAATGATTTTGGTCGGTGCGGTGTTCTACGGAGCCAATGCATTTATGCCTTTGTACTTACAAGGTGTTACTGGCGTTTCAGCAACGAACTCAGGACTCTTACTCGTGCCACTCGCTGTCGCAGTTGCTGGGGCCGCAATCATCATCGGACGTATCACTTCAAAAACTGGCACCTACAAGGTGTGGCCAGCTGTTGGCGCCGCGTTGGCATTAGTTGGCTTCATCATGGCCTCACTTCTAGGTTCAAGTCATGGGTATCTCTATCTCGCAATGACGGCTTCATTTTTTATCGGTGCCGGAATGGGCGCCCTCTTCCCCACCAGCACACTCGCTGTGCAAAATGCCGTTGATCCACAGGAAATAGGCGCCGCCTCATCGATTGTCATTTTTGTTCGTCAACTTGGCGGTGCAGTCGGTCTTGCTATTTATGGATCGATCTTCAACGCACAATTGACTGGCCGAATTGATGAAAAGTTGATTCAGGCACCACGTGATATCAAAGACCTTGATTCACCGATGCGCGAAGAAGCATTAGAGGTTTTCGCTCACGCCGTCACGACCGTATTTCGAGCAGCAGTACCAATCGTCGTACTGTCACTCATCGTGGCCATCTTCGTTCCTGGACGCCAACTTAAAGGGCGGACACCAAGCTCCGACGAACAAGTTGCCCACTAACTTGCAGTAGCAGGTGCAGCCTGTTGACGAGTTTGCGCGAGCAACAACAAGCCGAGGGTTGCAAAGACCATTCCACCAACGAATGTCGCCCGCTCACCAAACAATTGACCGATTAACCCAAGTGCTAAGCCGCCGATCACTCCACCAATTTCAAAGAAACTGGTGAAGCTTGAAACAATTTCGACCCGCTCATTGGCGTCGCTTCCTTCAACTGCCATCGCCAACAGTGATGGGTAAAAGAACGAAATACCTAAAGCAAAGAATATCGTGCCAAGCCAAATACCAAAAGCATTTCCGAGCACGGCAACCGATGTGACTC
The DNA here is from genome assembly GCA_945889715.1 of Bifidobacterium breve. Lineage (GTDB taxonomy): Bacteria > Actinomycetota > Acidimicrobiia > Acidimicrobiales > Ilumatobacteraceae > Casp-actino8. Next base: position 6,274 of record CAMDCI010000007.1, read on the forward strand.
CACACAACAAGAACGACATCGCCATCACCACACTGCGGTGAAGGCCGATGCGTTCGGGTGTCTTGGCTCCGAACAATCGTAAAAACAAACAAAGGATGCTGTACAGCGTGAAAAACTGGGCTGATCCGTTTAAGCCGATTGACTTTGAAAATGTTGGTATAAACGAAGTGAACGCTGTCCACGAAGCCATTCCGACTGCGAGTATGAGCCCAGGCAATATTGATCGCTGATGAAACCACGACACTTTGCGGCGAATACGTGCGGGGCGTTCACCGACGAATGCCGGCGCAGTCAACGACACGAGCGCTGCAAGTACTGCGGCACCTGCGGTCACTATAAAGACTGCATTAAATCGACCTGCAGAAAGTCCACGTGCTGAATCAGCAACATCACCCATGACAAGTTCGCCGATGATGGGTCCAATCGATAGTCCGCCAAAGACCGCAACCGACAAGTAACTCGCTGCTTCAGCTTTGCGATTCTCGGGACTGAGTTCAACCACCAAAATTGCCGCCCCGACAAAGAGCGCAGCTTCACCAACACCCATTAATGCGCGTAACGGCAAAATCTGCCATGCCTCATTAACAACCGTTAGACCGAGAGCGGCAACTGCTGCCACCAATGATCCCGTCACCATCATCGTGCGACGACCCCAACGATTACCCACCCACGTGAGCAATGGTCGAAACAAAACTGCGGCACCACTGAAAACAACACCGGCGGCGCCAATCATGGCTTCGCCACTACCGAAACCGTTCTTAATGAAAACCGGCAACGTCGGAATCAGAATTCCGACGCACAAGTAATACGCAAGTGTTGCCGCGGTCACTAATAAGAACCGCGGTGTCACCATTCGATCGCTCAACCGGCTGACGGCTCCTTGGGCAAGCCCAAAACTCGCTCACCAACAATGTTGCGCTGAATCTGGCTCGTGCCGCCCCAAATGGTTTCAGAGCGACTGAAGAAGAAAGCCGACATCATCGGGCTCACGGGGTAGCCCTCGCGACGACGTTCGCGCGCAACACCTGGCCACGAACCAGTCTCGGGACCAGCATCAACCAACATGCCTTGCGCACCAAAAATGTCAAGCGCCAGTTCCATTGCAGCCTTGTGCATTTCGGACCAGAACATTTTGTTTGAAGCACCAAGTGCCATCACACCAAAGTCTTTTGAGTTATTCAAAGTTGCAGTCAATGAACGCAATCCGTTGATACGCAAGAGCTGAATCTTGGTGTAGTACTGCATTAAACGCTGACGAATGTCGTCGTGTTCGATGGTGCCATTCTCAGTTGCAACGCGCACCATCATCTTGTATTCCTCTTCGAAACGACGGTAGCCAGTCGTTGCGCTCATACCGCGTTCGAAGGCGAGAGTTGAGTTGGTGACCTTCCAACCGTTATTGGCGCCACCAACAACATTGTCCTTGGGGCAACGTGCATTGGTGAAGAACACTTCACAGAACTCGGCGGTTCCGTCGGGCTGAACAATGCCGCGAACTTCAACACCTTCTTGACGCATGGGAACTAACAGGTACGAAATACCTTTGTGCTTGGGTGCATCGGGATCGGTGCGGGTGAGCAAGAAGCAATAGTCGGCGTGGTGTCCGCCAGTGGTCCATACTTTTTGACCATTGATGATCCACTCATCACCATCGAGAACAGCAGACGTCTTCAGCGATGCCAAGTCGGATCCCGAGTTGGGTTCGCTGAATCCCTGACACCAACGCGTGGTGCCATTCATGATGTTGGGCAAGAACTCTTTCTTTTGTTCTTCGGTGCCCCACTGCAACAATGTCGGACCCACCAAAGTGTCACCAAAGAAGTCGGCGCGTAACGGCGCCTTCACAGCAGCGAATTCTTCGGACAACACAACGCCTTGCATCGTGGTCAAACCCTTACCGCCGTATTCCTTGGGCCAGGTCGCGCAGATCCAGCCACCAGCGAATAATTTCGCAGGCCATTCTTCAACGAACTTCTTGCGGGCATCGCCCGTCAATTCAAATCCGGGGGTTCCCCAACCTTTGGGCAGGTTGGCTACTAACCATTCACGGATTTCCTCACGGAAAGCTTCAGCGTCGGCGGGGTAATTCAGTTCCATTTCCTTATTCTCTCGCAGGTATCAGCCCGACCCCAACCCGAACGGCGACAAATGCGTCACGAAGCATGACACTTCACGGTTCACACGGCGTTCACAAAAGTCAAACATGGGGGAAACCCGCCATTTCTAGGGTTGCGCCATGGAACCTGTCATCGACGCCACCGATGTTTTGACTGCGACCCCTTTGCCGCCCCAGGAATCCGCGGTTCTTCGGGCCCTGATTATCTGTTCAGGTCGCGTCGTGAGTCGCCGTGAATTGTCACGGCTGGCTGGAATAGCCGAATTGAACGAACGGCGTTGTGACTCGCTATTGGTTTCAATTCGCAAAGCGCTCGGACCGGATTCAATTCACACCGTCCGCGGTCGAGGCTGGATGCTGAATCACGCGGCGATTGAGCAAGCAACTTCGTTGCTCGCCGCATAACCCCGTCAGGCCCCAACGCCCGACTCCCAACCCCCCGACCCGTAGGATCACCACATGAGCTTGATCGCCGCTAGTGCCGGCACTTACGACCTTGCGCTCGTGCTCGGCAACTTGCTCATCATCATTCTTGTTGCCCGTCTCGCGGCCGAGGTCGCCGAGCGCCTCAAGATTCCGGCAGTGCTGGGCGAAATTGTTGCCGGCATCATCATTGGTCCAAGCGTTATGGGATGGATTGATCCGATCAGCCATCTCGCTGTTGCCGACATGGTTCTGTTGCTCGGCGAAATCGGCGTGATTTTGCTCTTGCTCCAAGTTGGTCTCGAAATGGATCTTGGCGAACTAGCCAAAGTAGGTAAACCAGCTTTATTTGTTGCCTTGATTGGCGTTGCTGTTCCTTTTGCTGCCGGCTTCGGTGTTGCTTCTGCTTTTGGTGAAGAAGGAAAGATTGCTCTCTTCATTGGTGCGGCATTAACTGCAACGAGCGTTGGTATCACTGCTCGTGTGCTGGGTGATCTGCGCGCGCTATCCCGCACCGAATCGCGCATTGTCCTTGGTGCTGCTGTGGCCGACGATGTACTCGGACTCGTGATATTGACCGTTGTCGTCAAGGTGGTAACCGAAGGATCAATTGGTGCAGGTGTCGTCTTTGAAACTCTCGGATTAGCGCTGGGATTCTTGCTCGTCACCGGACTCTTAGCGATCTATGTCGTTCCGCGACTCTTCACCGAAATCGATCGTCGAGCAAAGTCATCAACCACCGTGGTCGCTGCCGCGTTTGCGCTCACCCTCGGATTCTCGCTGTTGGCCGGCGAAGCAAAATTGGCCTTCATCATTGGCGCTTTTATGGCCGGAATCGGCATTGGTCGCAGCCCGCAACATGAACGCATTGCCGAAGGCCTCAATCCTCTCGGTCACATTTTTATTCCGGTGTTCTTCGCGAGTATCGGCATTAACGCCGATCTTGAAGCAATGTTCCAGCCCAGTGTTTTGGCGCTTGCTGCTGTTCTCACCGTTGTCGCCATCATTGGCAAACTTCTTGCTGGTCTTGGTGTTGGACGAACCCCAGTTGATCGACTGCTTATTGGAATCGGAATGATTCCTCGTGGCGAAGTCGGATTGATCTTCGCGTCAATAGGTCTGTCGCAGGGAATCCTTGATGACAAGCTCTACGGAGCATTGTTGCTCATGGTTCTTGTCACGACCGTGGTGACCCCGCCTTGGTTGAAGATCAAACTCAAAGCCAGCGGCGAAGTTGTCGAAGACAAACCAGAAGTGCCATGGAGCTCTGTTGAAACATCGCATCTACTCGACGAGTTACTCGGTAGTGACAGTTCGCAATGGTCGCAAATACTTGAACGCCGAAGTATTGAAACGCGGATTCCCGAAATTGGGCTTGCCATGCAACGTCACCGGGCCGAACCCGATTTCAGCGACCAAGGTTTGAACGGTCATCTGCATGCCCTGCAAGAACTCCAAAGGCATCTCGATGATCCGCGACTTGATCCATTACTCACACGTGCCCTTGATCGAGTAGGCCATGTAGAAATCATTGCGCTGTCATGTCTGATTGATTCGATCATGGATGATGGTCAAGCAGCGATACGTGTTGCTCATGAGATGATGCCCGACAGCGTTGACGATGTCATCCAAGTTCTGTCAGTCAGCGAAAAACTCAAGGATCAAGTGCGAGGTCCCGACACATCAGTTGATCCCGGACTCGTTTCTGGCGATCAGTATCTCGTGCTATCAAGTTACGTACTCGCGGCGCTCACGTGCGCTGACAAATATCGTGCACCGCTTGATGAAGCGGTCCGCCACCTCGTCTGAGACATCGGGTTGGGCGAACACATCGCTCACACTCCCGTAACAATCTGCGGACTCACCCGAAACATCACTCTTCTAGTTTCTTCTGCAGCGCAAGCGGTTCTGACAACGTCGTCAAGCCCCCGAAGTTACTTCGGACGTTACGCCCGTCAATGACGACGTGCATCCCCTGCCAGAAACCACTATCTCCTGAGGAGGACTCATGCTTACCCAATCAAGGGCGACTGTCGAAAACTACGACAGCTCGACCGATTTCTTTCCCGATATGACTCGCAAGCGGATGCCGTTATTCAAACGGCTGTTGATTGCGTTGACCATTTCTTCTGGAGCGCTTGTCGCGACTGGAAGTATTGCACTTGCCGCCGAAGGAGACTTCGACGCCGAGGGCGCCATCACATCGTTGGCTACTGCCACGAACTTGCTGTGGGTGATCATTGGTGCGTCACTTGTGATCTTCATGCAAGCTGGATTCGCATTGGTCGAAACTGGTTTTTGTCGTGCCAAGCACGCAGCACATGTCATGACCACAAACTTCGCCATTTTTGGCCTGGGATTCATCGGCTTTTTCTTTGTCGGTTTTCCCTTGGCCTTCGGCGGATTTAGCTACGGCGCGTTTGGCCTTGATGCGCCCATCGGCGGACCTCTTCTTGGTAGCGGCGAATGGGTGTTCTTGTTCAAGGGTGGCTGGGCATTATCAGGTGGTGGCATCACGCCAGCACTGCTCGGATTCTTCTTGTACATGGTCGCCTTCATGGACACCGTTGCCACTATTCCAACCGGCTCGATGGCCGAACGTTGGAAGTGGGGCAGCTTCGTGACGTGGGGCTTCTTCTGTGGAGCCATCTACTACCCATTGTTCGCCGCATGGACGTGGGGTGGCGGCTGGTTGTCGCAGACCTGGAGCAGCATGAACCTCGGCGCTGGTTATGTTGACTTCGCTGGATCGGGTGTTGTCCACTCAGTTGGTGGCGTTGCCGCATTCGCTGGTGCCAAAGTCCTTGGTGCTCGTATCGGTAAGTTCGATAAAAATGGAAACCCACGAGCCATGCCCGGTCACCACATTCCCATGGCCATGCTCGGAACTTTGATCTTGTTATTCGGCTGGTTTGGCTTCAATGCTGCATCAACGTTTGCGGCAACTGATGTTCAGTTTGCAACGGTCGCAACCAACACCGCGATTGCGGCTGCCTTTGGTGCAATCACTGCAATGTTCTGGATCACCAAGCGTTCAGGCAAGCCCGACCCCGGCATGATGGCCAACGGAATGTTGGCTGGTCTTGTCGCCGTCACTGCACCATGCGCATTCATTGCACCATGGGCTGCTGCTGTCATCGGAATTCTTGCTGCCATCTTGGTCATCGAAAGCGTGTTCTTCGTTGAGCGCAAACTCAAGTTGGACGACCCGGTAGGTGCAATCAGCGTTCACGGTGTTGGTGGTCTTTTCGGAACACTTTGTGTCGGCATTTTCTCGAACGGTAGCTACGGCGCTGGTTGGAACTTGTCAGACAGCGATGGTGTCAAGGGAATCATCAAGGGAGACTGGGGTCAACTCGGAGCACAAGTACTTGGTGTCGCAGTCATCATCGTTGTGATTGGTGGTATCGCTTACACATTCTTCAAACTGCAAGACACCATCTCGAAGAAGATGGGCAAGGGCGGTATTCGCTCGAGCGAAGAAGACGAACTTGTTGGTCTTGACATTCCCGAGATGGGCGTTTACGCCTACCCCGAGTTCGTGAAGAGCTGACGGAACGACACGAGAGGAACACAACAAAATGAAACTCATCACCGCAATCGTTAAGCCCTTCAAATTGGACGACGTGAAAGATGCCCTCAAGGCAGTCGGCGTCCAGGGCATCACAGTGAGTGAAGTGCGAGGCTTTGGCCGTCAAGGTGGCCACAGCGAGACCTACCGAGGAGCGGAGTACAAAATTGACTTCGTCCCCAAGGTTCGTCTTGAACTCGTCGTTGAAGACAGTGGCGTCGATGCTGCTATCGCCGCGATCAAAGCCTCAGCAAACACCGGCAAAATCGGCGATGGAAAGATCTGGGTCTCGACAGTTGAGCGCCTCGTTCGTATCCGCACCGGCGAAGAAGGTCCTGACGCTATTTAGTTGAAAGCAAGACAAGAGCTTGCTGGCCTATCCGCTGGCGGCAATACGGAGAAGGTTCTCCTCTCCGGTAGGGGCAGTCCCCGAGTTGACAGTTCGCTGTCGGCTCGGGGACATCCTTTTTCCCGCACCATTCGTTTATATTGCGGAAACAATTGAGCAATCTGAGTTTTCTATGGTTCCTTCGTCAACTCATGCCCTGGGTTGACACAAGATCACACACCGATCAGGAGAACCAATGGACAGCGGCAATATGGCGTGGGTGTTGATATCAGCAGCCCTCGTACTTTTCATGATTCCCGGCCTCGCATTTTTCTACGGAGGAATGGACCGCAGTCGAAACGTTCTGAACATGTTGATGATGAACTTTTATTGTGTTCTCATCATCCCGATTTTGTGGGTCGTCATTGGCTACTCACTTGCGCAAACCCCTTTTGATAACAGTTTCATTGGTGGATTTGACTCATTCTTTTTGAAAGACATCACGGCAGCTGGTGACGGAATGTCATTGGCCACGATCGCCTTTCTTGGAATGTTTGCCGCAATCACACCGGCACTGATCTCTGGTGCTGTTGCCGATCGAATGAAGTTCTCCGCATGGGCAATTTTTGTACCCATCTGGTTCCTCTTGGTCTATGTCCCCATTTTCAAATGGGTGTACGGAGGCTGGTTGGGTCAGCGCGGATCGATTGACTTCGCTGGTGGAACGGCAATTCATGTCAACGCTGGTATCGCGGCACTCGCCGCAGTCATGGTGCTCGGCAAGCGACGCACTGCACCGTCTCCTCCACACTCGATGCCGCTCGTGATGATCGGTACCGGCATTTTGTGGTTCGGATGGTTTGGATTTAACGCTGGTTCAGCACTTGCCGCTAATGGACAGGCTGCTCAAGCATTCATGAATACTTTCTTGGCAGGAGCCGCTGGTGGTCTGGTATGGATTCTGATCGAGTGGCTACGCGATGGTCATCCCACCAATCTCGGTGCCGCATCCGGAATTGTGGCCGGCCTTGTTGCCATTACACCCGGAGCTGGTTACGTCTCTGGACCCGCACCGATCTTGATTGGTCTCATTGCCGGCGCAATCTGTTGCTATGCGGTGCGCCTGAAGAACAAGTTTGGTTATGACGATGCTCTCGACGTGGTTGGCGTTCACTTCGTCGGTGGACTCGTTGGCTCACTGCTTATTGGCTTTTTTGCTAACCCCACATTCTTTGAAGGTTCGTTCGATGAAGGCATCTTCTACGGCGGCGGAGCCGGGCTACTCATTGAGCAAGCAATTGCCAATGGAGCAGCCATTGTGTGGTCTTTCGTCTTGACCTACGGCATCATGGTGGTACTCAAAAAGACCATTGGTGTGCGAGTATCACCTGAGACAGAATCAACCGGGCTCGATCTAGCCGAACACGGTGAAACTGCCTACCACGGCGCCCAGTAAGAATTCATCCATCCCATAACTCATCTATCTCATAACACTTTCGATACGACAAGAGGATTGATCTCTATGCAACTCATCACCGCCATCGTGAAACCGTTCAAACTTGATGACGTCAAAGACGCTCTCAAGGCCGCAGGTATTCAAGGAATCACCGTCAGCGAAGTCCGAGGCTTTGGCCGTCAAGGTGGACACACCGAGACCTACCGCGGTGCCGAATACAAAATTGACTTTGTTCCCAAAGTTCGACTCGAGATTGTTGTTGACAATTCAGAGGTCGACCGTGTCGTTGAAGCAATCAAGGCTGCAGCGACGACAGGCAAAATCGGTGACGGAAAAATTTGGGTCACGAATGTTGATCGCATCATCCGTATTCGCACCGGTGAAGAAGGAAGCGACGCTATTTAGTTGCTTCGAGCGCTCGCCAGACTCGTTCAGCCGTGCATGGCATGTCGATATGGCGAACACCAAGATGACTGAGTGCATCAACAACTGCGTTTTGTACCGCAGGTGTTGCGCCGATCGTTCCGCTTTCACCAATTCCCTTGGCACCTAGATCGTTCATAGGTGACGGTGACTCCATGTGCACCGTCACAAAACTAGGCACCTCGGCGGCACTCGGAAATCCGTAGTCGGCAAAGTTTCCGGTGAGCGGATTTCCGTCAGCGTCGTAGATGAATTCTTCATACAAGGCCTGACCAATTCCTTGGGCAAGTCCGCCGTGTACTTGACCTTCGGCGAGCAACGTATTCACGATGCGCCCGGCATCGTCAACGGCAAACATGTCGCGCAGTTTCACTTTTCCAGTTTCGATGTCAACTTCAACAACTGCAAGATGCGCTCCGCTCGGGAATGTTCCTGACGCTTGCGCAAAGTCTCCTTCACCATCAAGACGCTCACCCATTGCCTGAGCAGTGACAACGACATCAGCCCACGTGCGCGTTACTGCAGGTGTGCCAGCAACATGGAAACGTCCGTCTTCAAGAACAATGTCATCAACTGATGCCTCAAGAAGACGTGACGCAATTTGACGAGCCTTGTCAGCAACAACTCCGGCAGCACGCCACACATTCGTCCCACCAATTTGTACCGATCGAGAACCACCAGTGATCTCGCCACTCTTCACCGCATCGGTATCGCCATGAATCACCGTGATGTTTTCAAATGGAATACCGAGACGATCGCTCACCAACATGGCCCAAGTGGTGCGGTGACCCTGACCATACGGAGTAGTGCCCGTAATGACTTTGGCATGTACGTCGTCATCATCGTTCGTTGTCACTTCGACAAAACCAAACTCTGAACCACCCGACATTGCGGTGATTTCAACATAGACCGCAAGCCCAAGACCGAGTTGAACTCGATCATTGTTTTCGCGCCGTTGTTTTTGTTCGTCGCGCAATTGTGCGTAATGCGAAACTTTAAGTAGTCGTTCAAGTGATCCTGGGTAATCACCACTGTCATATGTCGTTCCGGTGCCGTTGGTATACGGAAACTGATCTTTGGCCACAAGATTAATTTCGCGAACACGTGCTGGATCAATTCCGATTTCAACAGCAAACATGTCAACTACACGTTCGATTGCCGCTGCGGCTTCGGGACGACCTGCGCCTCGATAAGCCAACGTTGGAACAGTGTTCGTCAACACCGAACGCGACGACATGTATGCGTTAGGGATGTGATATGTGCCCGTCAACATGCGACCGGTCATGAACGGCAAGAACGCACCAAAACGCGCGTAGGCGCCAGCCTCTTGAATGACCTGCATGTCGTACGCCAATATCTTTCCATCGCGAGTACCTCCGATTCGAATATCTTGAATCTGTCCACGACCGTGACCAAGCCCGTTCATACTTTCGGTGCGTGTCTCGGTGTAACGCACGGCGCGCTTCACGCGCTTGGCTAACCACGGCAACAACATGTCTTCAGGATAAAAGAATGCTTTCGCTCCGAAGCCTCCACCAACGTCGGGTGTGATCACACGAATTTGTTCGGCGGGTAAATCATAAAACGCGCACAGCTGATTACGAATTGGGTGCGCTCCTTGGCAGGCCTGCCAATGCGTGAGCCGACTCACTCCATCAGAACCGGCTTCTTCCCAACGACTGGCTGCAACGCGTCCTTCGAGCGGGCTCGGTGCGATGCGTTGATTGATCACCCGTTGACTGACCACCACATCACACTGCGAGAAATCAGCTGCTTGTCCAGCTTCTAAGTTGACGATGGTGTTGGTTCCAAAATCGGGGAACAACAAAGTCTGATCGGTGAGTGCTTCTTCGGGGTCGACCACCGCGTGCAGCGCGTCGTAATCAACAAAAACCTGTTCGGCCGCGTCGACTGCTTGAGCCCGTGATTCGGCGACAACGGCCGCAATCAATTCACCGACATAGCGCACGGTGCCATCGGCTAGCGCGGGGCGACGAATGCCCGCTGGCAAGAGCGGCATATCAATTGGGACAAAGTTGAGTCCGTCGGCCTTGAGGTCGGTACTTGTAAAAATGCCGAGCACCCCAGGCATCTGAGCCGCAGTCGAGGTGTCGATGTTGATGATTCGCGCGTGGGCCACACTTGAGCGCACATAAACCACATGGCCAGCACCTGGCAGGTCGAGATTGTCAATAAAAGTTCCCCGACCCGTGACTAAATCTGGGTCCTCCGTGCGGAGTACGCGTTCGCCGATCATTCCCATGGTGTTCCTCAAAATTCTGTGATCATTAGTGCCACTTCGGATACCCGAGACCACCTGTACTCAGCGTAGATTGAAAGCCATGTCAATCACCGAGTCTGCACCACCAAAAGCCGAACGCTGGACCGCCCAGTGGAAAGAACTCTACGAAGAGGTCATCACCACTGGTCTGTGCACGGGTTGCGCTGGCTGTGTTGTGACCTGCCCCCACGACGTGATCGGCTACGAGCACGAAGAAGGCAAGTACAAGCCCTTCCATATTGAAGAAGAACTCGGTCTCGACAACTGCATTCACGGCGAAAAGGGTTGCACCACCTGCACCCGTGCTTGCCCACGTTTCCGCAAGTGGGAAGAGTCAGCCGACAACCATCTCTTTGGTCGTACTCGTCAGCCCGAAGAAATGTCCGGCATCTGGCGTCAACTGTTGTTGACTCGTGCCACCGACAAGGTGCAGCACGAAAAGGGTCAAGACGGTGGATTTGTTTCGGCCATGTTGATCTGGCTCATGGAGAACGATTACATCGAAGCCGCACTCGTAAGTGGTGTTGAAGTCGATGATGCGTGGAAGGCCAAGCCGGCTCTCGCTCGCAACAAAGAAGAAGTGTTGGCGACTGCTGGCTCGCGTTACACCTATTGTGCGAACCCTCTCGCGCTGCGTGAAGCCAAAGAACAGGGACTCACAAAACTCGCTCTCGTTGGTATGGGTTGTCAGACATCATCGCCGCCCGTGATGTGGGACCGTAAGGCCGGCAAAGTAGGCAAGCCTTTCTTGTTCAACATTGGCTTGCTCTGTTCAAAGACTTTTGATGATGCCATCTTTGAAGAGCTCTTTGAAGCCAAGTACGGCTTGAAAAAGCAAGACATGGTGAAGATGAACATTAAGGGCGCCTTCCAGATTTGGATGAAGGACGGTTCATTCCACGAGATCGATCTCAAAGAATGTCATCAGTGGACTCGCGAAGGCTGCAAGAGCTGTCCCGACTTTGCGGCCGAACACGCCGACATTTCAACTGGCGGAATTGGCAAAGACAACGACTGGACTCTCACCATTGTTCGTACCGAACTTGGCGAAGAAGTGATTTCGCGCATGATCAGCGATGGCGTGATTGAGTCACGTCCCGCACAAGAAGACGAAGTGGCCATGAAGTTGTTGCGCACACTCAGCATTGTGAGTCGTCGTCGTTGGCCAGAGTGGGCCGAGAAGTCAGTTTCGGTTGGTGTTCCGCCGCCGAAGAAAAAAGCTGACGGCACCGCACCCGCCGCCCACTGAGTCACAAGGTTGATTTAACCAAGAGTGGGGTTTTGTTGCGCTGCTGCGCGTTGCATGCGCTCAACCGGCGCCTGGCGAAAATCGGGATGCGTCAAAATCCAGAACTGGTTTGCAACAACCGCGTCGTGAACTTGTTGGGCAACGTCGCTCGCTGGAATTCCATCTTCAACGCCAGCCTTCAACATTTCGTTCATCATCGAACTGATCGGATCGGTTGGATCTGATGGCTGGGCCCCAAGTCGTTCGCTCCATTTGATATCGGTCGTCAAGCTGGTCTTCACGAATCCTGGACACAACACACTGCAACTCACGCCCGAACCTTTTGCTTCGAGCTCAAGAAACAAACCTTCACTCATTGCAACGACCGCATGCTTGGTTGCGTTGTACGGACCAAAACCTGGCATCGCAATGAGCCCAGCCATTGATGCCGTATTGACAATGTGGCCTTCGTTTTGGTCGAGCATGATGGGTAAGAACGAGCGGATGCCATGCACGACTCCGTACAAGTTGATATTGATGACCCAGTCCCACACGCTCATCGGTCCAGTCCATTGATCGCCCACGCCGGCGACGCCGGCGTTGTTACACAACACATGGGCCGCGCCATATTTCTCGAGTGTCTTGCGCGCTAGTTCTTCAACACTTTCGCCCAATGACACATCTACTGTGACCGGGAAAACATCAGCACCATTTTCGGTGAGCTCGGCTTCAACATTGCGCAGCTTGACCTCGTCAACGTCGGCCAAAACAATCTTCATACCAGCCGCGATAAAGCGATCGGTCATGGCACGCCCGATTCCACTCGCCGCGCCAGTGATGACTGCCACCTTGCCCTGTAGATCTTTCATAAATCCCCTTTAAATCAGCGACCCTAGATAGGCATCAACCCTAGGCGAGGCGTAGCGTCTACGTCGTGGGCTACCGCTATTTATGGACACCTCTTGAACTCGGGCCGGTGACGATCCGCAACCGCATTGTCTTTAGCGCTCACCTCACTAACTACGCCCGTGATGGCAAGCCCACCGAGCAACACGCCGATTACTACGCCGCCCGTGCCGCTGGCGGTACCGGACTCATCATTACTGAAGAGCACAGCACCCATCCCACCGACTGGCCCTACGAAAAACTCATTCACGGTTTTCATCGCGACGTAATCCCTGGCTACAAGCGCATCACTGATGCAGTTCATCGTCATCGCGTGCCAATTTTTGCCCAGATCAACCACAACGGCGGTCAGGCCAGCAGCATGTTCAGTCGCCTTCCCGTGTGGGCGCCGTCGGCAGTTGCCGATCCGTTGTTCCGCGAAGTACCCAAGGCCGTCACCCACGCTGAAATCGATGAGATCATTGCGGGATACGTCACTGTTGCCGAACACTGTGCTGAAGGTGGCTTCGACGGCATTGAACTGCAGTGCAGCCACTCATCAATCGTGCGCGGATTCTTATCACCCGCCACAAATCGCCGCACCGATGAATATGGCGGTTCGCTGGTCAACCGCGCGCGCATTCTTGTTGAGATTGTTGCTGCGGTTCGCAATGTCGTCGGCAATCGCTTGGCTTTAGGCGTTCGCTTATGCGGTGACGAATTTATTGATGGTGGAACAACGATTGATGAAGCAGTTGAAGTCGCCAAAATTGTGGAAGCAACTGGCCAAGTTGATTACATCAACACATCAATCGGTGTCGCAACTGCCAGCTTGTTCATGATTGAAGCCAGTATGCATATTCCGCCGGGATACGCCATGTTTATTTCGAGCGCGATTCGTAAAGCGGTTGATCTTCCTGTTGTCGGTGTGGGCCGTTTCAAAGATCCGTTGCAAGCCGAGCGCGCACTCGCCGAAGGTCAGTGCGATTTGGTCGGCATTGTGCGGGGACAAATTGCCGACGCAGATTTCGCCATCAAGGCTCGTGCAGGTTCGACTGACGAAATTCGTTTGTGTTTGAGTTGCAACCAAGAATGTGTTGGACGCATGGGGCTCAACCGCTGGCTCGGTTGTATCGAGAACCCGCGTACTGGACGCGAAAACGAATGGCGAGTCGATAATCACTTAGCGATTACTTTGAAGCCCAAGAAAGTCATGATTGCTGGTGCTGGCCCGGCCGGATTGCAAGCTGCAATTGCTGCTGCCCGCAAAGGTCACCAAGTCACGGTGTACGAAAAAGAAAAAGTTGCTGGCGGTCAAGTGCGCATCGCCGCAAGTGTGCCGAACCGGGCCGAATTTGGCGACATGATTCGTAATCAACTCGCCGAGTGCAATCGTCTCGGAGTTTCATTTGTTTATGGCTCAGGCGTATGGCCCGGATTAGTCGAAGAACTCAAACCCGATCACGTGATTGTTGCAACTGGTGCCGAACCATCGCGACCATGGTGGGTAGCCGATGCCAGCACTGACGAATCTGCAAATCGCGTATGTGATGTGCGGGCAATTCTTGACGGGTCGGCACTCATGGGTGGACCACAATCTGGTGATTCAGTTGTGGTCGTCGACGAAATCGGATTTCATCACGCCACGTCGACCGCCGAAGTGTTAGCCGATCGTGGCTGCAACGTTGAAATCGTGACCCCCGGAATGGTCGTTGGGCAAGATCTTGGCATCACCCTCGACATGGAGAACTGGTGGATGCGCGCTGGTGCAAAAGGCATCGTGCAATCAACCGACTTAGTACCGATGGGTTTTGCCAACGGTGAACTCACGTTGTTGCATCACCCAACGGGTGCCAACCAAACACGCCGACCCGATTGGGTTGTGCTGGCAGTTCCGCCGAGCCCGGTTGAGTGGTTGTACAACGACCTCAAGAGTGCCGGCGTCAGTGTTGAACGCGTCGGTGACTGTGTCGCACCTCGACGGGCGCATGCTGCTGTCGTTGATGGCGAACGTGCCGGTTCAACGATCTGAACTAAACAAGCACACGCAAACGATTCCGACTAAGGTCGGCACGTGCTCGCAGCCACTGGAGTTATCAATAGCCTCACCGATTGGCTCGACCGAGTGTCTGGCAACTGGTGGTTTCTGGCGATCATTCTGATCATCGCTCTTTTGGACTCAGTCATTCCTATCGTTCCAAGCGAGACGACAGTCATCATTGGCGGTGTTGCCGCGAGTAGCGCTGGTGCCGCGTCATACAACGTGGTTTTTGTCATCATTGCCGGGGCCGTCGGAGCATTCATTGGTGACAACCTCAGTTACCAAATTGGCCGACGGGCAAGTCGCCTAGTCGAGCGCCGCGCCGCCAAAAAAGAATCAACGGCCAAGAAACTCAAGTGGGCCGCCGACCAAATTGAAGAGCGCGGTGGACTCTTGCTCATCACAGCCCGATTTATCCCAGGGGGTCGAACCATCCTCACCCTCTCATCGGGCCTCACCAAGCAATCGCAGAGTTGGTTCATGGGGTGGGTTGGCGTCGCCACCATCATCTGGGCGTCGTACGCCGCCATCTTGGGGTATGCCTTCGGAAGCAAATTTGAAGACGACCACACCA
The DNA here is from genome assembly GCA_945889715.1 of Bifidobacterium breve. Classification (GTDB taxonomy): domain Bacteria; phylum Actinomycetota; class Acidimicrobiia; order Acidimicrobiales; family Ilumatobacteraceae; genus Casp-actino8. Next base: position 21,600 of record CAMDCI010000007.1, read on the forward strand.
AGGCATTCGTGTTGGCTTTTGGTGCGGCGTTAGCAGTCACTGTCGCGATTGAACTGGTTCGCTTCGTGAAGAAAAAACTCACGTCCAAAGCCACCCAAGAAACCGCGGTCTAACACCCTGTTCTGAGAACGGCGGGCGTAATCTGACTAGGTCATGATTGCTGTCATCCCCGTCCGTGATGGAGTCGCTCCGACAGGAGCCGACGAGACCATTTGTGAGGCCTCTGGTCAGGCTCTCCTCATTGGTTCAGGCACATCGCAGGCACTTGAAAACCTCGGTCAGGTCGCACGCCAAGTGTGGCTGGTTGAAGCAAACATCGACGCGACATGTGTCGTCGCTGCTGTCAACCTCATCGGCCATTCGGACGAATCATTGATCCTTCCCGCCACTCCTGACGGACGCGACCTCGCCCCGCATCTAGCGCATGCTCTGGGACGAACTTTGTACGCCGGCGCAATCTCAATTTCAGACAACAAAGTCAGCGTGTCGCTCCACGGCGGACTCTCGATTGCCGACTACTCACCTCTTGCACCATTCATCGCAACATTGCAGATCGGTATTCGCGGAGTCGACACGATTTCAGGAACACCTACTGTCGCTTCAGTTGATATTGCACCGATCACAAACACTGCTCAAACATCAGTCATCTCGCTCGCAGTTCTCCCGCCAGACGCATCAACAATGGACCTTTCAGAGGCGCCACGAATCATCGGCGGCGGTGCTGGCCTCGAAAGTGGCGAACGGTTTGTGCAATTACAAAATGTTGCGACTGCCCTGGACGCATCAATGGGAGTCACCCGAGTGATCACCGATCGTGGCTGGGCCGATCATGAACGTCAGATCGGAACAACCGGAGTCATCGTTGCTCCCGATCTGTACATCGCCTTTGGAATTAGTGGTGCAGTTCAACACACCAGCGGACTTGGTCAGCCAGAGCACATCATCAGTGTGAACACCGACGCCCACTGTCCCATGATGCAAATGGCCGACCTCGCAATTGTCGCCGATGCCAACGCTGTGCTTGAACAACTCGCACAACTGATGCATGTCGAATCACAAGTCGGTGCAGCATGACCGATACCGACATCATTGTGGTTGGCGCTGGACCTGCTGGTTCATGTGCCGCCATTGCCGCCGCCAAAGCTGGCAAGCGCGTCGTACTCATTGAACGCGGGCCTTTCCCAGGTTCAAAGAACATGTACGGCGGAGTCATCTATCCACGCATTCTTGATGAACTCATCCCCGACTGGTTTGAGCATGCACCAATTCAACGTTGGATCGTACGTCGCTCCACGATGTTGCTCTCTGATACCGGTGCACTCAACATTGACTATCGCAGCAATGCATGGGGCCAAGCGCCGTACAACGGGGCAACTGCCTACCGACCCGACTTCGACAACTGGCTCGCCCAACAGGCAGTCGCCGCCGGCGCTGAACTCATTTGCTCAACGACCGTTACTGGTTTGTTGCGTGATGCACAGGGTCGTATCAACGGCATCACAACCGATCGTCCCGACGGAGACCTCACAGCTTCGGTCGTCATTGCTTGCGATGGCGTGAACAGTTTCATCGCCAAAGATGCTGGTCTGTATAAAGCAGTCGATGCCAGCAACTACACACTTGGCGTCAAAGAGACTCTGTCACTACCAAAGAACGTCATCGACGAACGTTTCGGTGTTCGCGACAATCAAGGTGTTGACATTGAAATTCTTGGTGGTACTTCTGGTGTCAACGGCGGTGGCTTTATCTACACCAACCTCGACACCATTGCGCTCGGCGTCGTATTGAAGTTGCCCAAGTTATCGGCGCAAAAGAAGCGCCCCGAAGAAATCATCGCCGAACTCAAACGACATCCTGCCATTGCGCCACTCATTGAAGGCGCTGAAGTCATTGAGTACTCAGCTCATCTCATCCCCGAAGCTGGTCTAGACATGATGCCCAAGATGGTCGCCGATGGACTACTTGTTGCTGGTGATGCAGCAGCACTGTGTCTAGCTGCTGGCATTTGGCTTGAAGGTGTCAACTTCGCGATGGCCAGCGGAATGTATGCCGGTCAATCAGCGGTCCAGGCAATTACCGCGGGTAACACAACAGCCTCGGGATTACAGTCGTATACCAAAAAACTCAATGAGACTTTCGTTCTTAAGGACCACAAGAAGTTACGCAAGATTCCACATCTTGTTTTGTCCGATCGCGTGCAACACAAATATCCAGGTTTCGTGACCGGAATCATGGAGCGGATGTTCCGTGTTGAAAACCCACATCCAAAACCGGGTGTTCGCCGTATCTTGCGAGAAGAACGCAAGAAGGCCGGCATCTCTTTGATGGATCTTGTTCGCGATGCACTCACTGGTCTGAAAGGATTTGGCTGATGTCACTCGAATCATTACGGGCAGCTAACAATATTGAGCGCGATGCCACTTGGGCCGAAATGTCATTTCAAGAGCGCATCGACACCGCCGAGTTTCGTATTCACGAACGCGCCCACATCACTGTCAATGGCGATTCATGTCGTGGTTGCACAACTCGTGAATGCGTCGTGGCTTGCCCAGCAAACCTTTTTGTTCCAACCAGCGATGGTGGCATTTTGTTCAACTACGAAAACTGTTTTGAATGCGGAACGTGTTATATGGTCTGCAACGAAGCCGGCGCAATTACCTGGACCTACCCAGAAGGCGGCTACGGCATCGTCTTCCATCGCACCTGAGTGACATTCCAATGACAATCGCCGTCTGTCTGAAATGGATTAACGCTTCGGGCCAAACCGACATTGATGACGACCGTTTCATGGGATTCTCGTATGCCGATCAGGCTGCTCTTGAATACGCATTGCGTATTGCCGAAAATACCAACGACGAAGTCATCGTTGTCACCGCAGGCCCAGTCGGTGCCGAGGCTGTCTTACGCGACGCAATCGCCCGAGGCGCACAACGCGCCGTTCGTATTGATATTGATCGTTCGCATGACAGTGCAGTCATTGCCCAGGCAATCGCTCAAGTAGTGGCGCATTGTTCGTTGATTTGGTGTGGTGACTATTCGTCCGATCGCGGCTCGGGATCGGTGCCAGCATTTATTGCGGCCGAACTTTCGTTTGCGCAAGCACTCGGTCTCGTAGAAATTCAAGTCCCTGCTGATTCTCTGCATCCCATCAGAGCATTGCGTCGGCTCGACGGCGGACGTCGTGAGCAACTTGAAATTCGTGGTCAGGCAGTGATCTCGGTTGAAGGTTCAACAGCTCGCTTGCGCCGTGCCTCGCTCAAGGGTTCAATGGCCGCGAACAAACAGGCCATTGACATAGTGACGGTCAATCAAGTCGCGACAGAAACTCCCCCAACTCGCGCATATCGGCCCCGCGCTCGGGCGGTCGCCGCGCCTGTCGGAAATTCTGCGCTCGACCGCGTGAGACAGATCACCGACACCTCATCTTCTAAGGGCCACGGCGAAACAGTTCATCTCGAGCCTCGCGAGGCTGCCGAATTGATCGTGAGCAAATTGCGCGAGTGGGGTTATCAGTCATGACTCAGGCCGACGAGGTGCGTCTCAGTCGGCCCGTCTTGGTAGTGCCCGTAGGTTCGTGGGAACAACATGGTCCGCACCTTCCGTTCGATACCGACACACGTATTGCGCTTGAACTGAGCCATCGCCTCACTCAAGCACGAGCACAAACGTATTTGGCTCCCCCGCTTCCCATCACTGCAAGCGGTGAACATTCAGGTTTCTCTGGCACATTGTCGGTTGGTACCGAAACAACTACGTCAATGTTAATTGAGATCGTGCGGTCGGCAACTTGGTGTGGTGGAGTTGTTTTCGTGAACGGTCACGGCGGAAATTCGCCAGCAATTCAGGCCGCGAAAAAAGTGCTTGATCACGATCAGCAAAATGTTCTTTTCTGGTCTCCCTCGGGAGTCGCCGATACCGATACTCATGCCGGTCACGCCGAAACCTCGGTGATGTTGGCGTTGTCACCATTTGAAGTTGACATGACGTTGGCCGAAGTTGGCAATATCCAGCCATTGGCGCACATCATTGATGACATGCGAGCGGGCGGTATTCGCGCAGTCAGCAGCAACGGAGTCCTCGGTGACCCGACACGAGCCACTGCATCAGATGGACTCAAACTTCTTGAACAGTGGGCTCACGACCTTCTCGCTGACTTTGATCATTGGAATTCGTAAATGATTCGCTATCAAGTTGATTCTTCTTGGTGGCGACGAGCCAACTCTGAGGGCGACACGGTAGTTGCCGGCTCACCGCTCAAGATTTTTCGCTTTTCGTCAGCTGCCCGCTCGGTCCTTGAGGCTTTAGAGAATCAAAAAGAAGTTTCAAATAGCTCTACAAGCACGATTCAGCGTCTCCTTGCTGCAGGCGCGGTTCATCCGATTCTTGATTCAATGGAAACATCGTTAAAACCAAGCGATGTCACCGTGGTGATTCCTGTCCATAACGAAGATGAACTTCAACTCAATGCTCTCATCAGCCGACTTTCATCTACTCATGAAGTCCTCATTATTGACGACGGATCAACCACTCCTCTCGCTGACATCAACGGTGCACGAGTGATTCGGCGTGAAGTTGCCGGTGGTCCTGCAGCGGCACGTAACACCGCGATTGACTTTGTCACAACATCAATCACGTTTTTCCTCGATGCCGATACTTCGCTCGTTGATGATTCTTGGACCAACTTGCTGGCACATTTTGAGGATTCAAGCGTCGGCGTTGTCGCACCACGAATCGCCAGTGAACCAGGAACAACTTTGTTGCATCGCTACGAAACAAGCGAATCGTCTCTCGATCTTGGTTCCGAGCCAGCACGTATTCGCAAGAATTCACGGGTCTCTTACGTGCCGACGGCCGCGCTGATGATTCGCACCGACCTCCTACGCGAGCATCGCGGGTTTGATGAGTCTCTGCGATATGGCGAAGACGTTGATCTTGTCTGGCGACTACTTGAGGCCGATGTGGTGTGTCGCTACGAACCCGCAACCGTTGTTCGCCACAGTCCACGCGCCTCACTTCTAGATGCGTGGAAGCAACGGGTTTCGTACGGGTCGGCAGCCGCACCGCTCAACCAACGGCATCCTGGAGCAGCGACACCGTTACGAATCAATCGCTGGAGTGCATTGGCATGGAGCGCATTTGCAATTGGTCACCCACTCATCGGACTAACAATTGGCGCAGGTTCAACGGTCGCCCTTGAACGAAAAATCAGTTCACAGCCAGATTCCCGAATCCTTGCGCTGCGACTTGCGGGTCGCGGAAACATTCATGCCGGTCGCATGATTGCTCAGGCAATCACTCGTACATGGTGGCCCTTCGCACTCGTGCTCGCATTGTTCAGTCGTCGTGGTCGTCGAGTCGCATTTGCCGCAATCGTGCTTCCATCGCTCACAAAATGGTTTGCAACGAAACCAAAGGTTGATCCGGTTTCATATTGCGCGCTCAAACTTGCTGACGACGTCGCATATGGGACAGGCGTCTGGAAAGGCGTGATCGCAACTCGCGATCTTGGCGCACTTGCTCCCAAGTTTGACTAACTCCCCTTGGTTTTTCTGGTGGCAAAAACATGCAGAAAACTCCGCATTTCTGCCACCAGAAAAACTAAGGGGTTATACGTTGGGGCGAACAAGGCCGCGTGAAATGTCGTTGCAGTCTTCGCACACCGATTCGGGGATCACACCGATCTTCATCAACTGACCAAAGATCACGCAGCCCAAGCAGTAGCCCACGAATGCTTCAAGACTTGCGGCCACCGTCAGTCCGGCAATCAGCACAATCGCCACAGTGTGAGCTCCACCAAACCAGGCGATACATGCGCCAACTGAAAACACCAAGCCAATGCCCTGCGCGAAACGCTTAGGCGGGCCCGGAACAAATCGACCCTCACCTTTCATCATCGGCGTGAGAACTCGAGTGGACAATTGCCCGAGGGGGCTCAATTTTGGACCGGTCAAAACACGGGCGGTAAATCCGTAAGCCAACGGAATGAGTACCCAACCTTGACGCACGATCAGAAACAACAGCGCTTGAAGTACGACTCCCGTGGCAACCCAGCGCGCCGACCGTTCATTGACAGGATTCGGGAAACCAAAGATGCGACCACTCATGGCGTCAGGCTAGAAGCCAATACCCGACTTAACAAGTCGGATTTAAAAAGACCAGCATGAAACGCCCATTCGCCATCATTGGGTAGCGTCTTGCCCGTGGCTCTCGTTCTCACCGTCAACACCGATTCGTGGAACCGCCAGGTTGACGCGCTGGCCACATCGGTCACCGGTCTCGTCCCTGTCGTCAAAGGCAACGGCTACGGATTTGGTCGCGACTGGCTTGCAACTCGCGCCAGCGACCTTTCCCCCACCATCGCAGTCGGAACAATCTTCGAAGTGTCGTCGGTCCCCGCGCAATGCACTCCCGTCGTCCTCACGCCCAGCCTGGATATTCCGGCGGGCCTTCACGATGATGCGATTTTGACCGTGGGCTCAATGGCTCATATTGAAGCAGTGGCATCAACGAACAAGTCGCGTCAGGTCGTCATTAAAATTCGCTCATCAATGAATCGTTATGGCGCAGCCGCTCATGATGTCGCCGCACTACTTCAGCAATGCCGAACAACAAACCTTCAAGTTCGTGGCGTTTCGATTCATCCCCCACTCACTGGAACTTCAGCAGATCACGTTCGCGAGATTGAGAATTTACTATCCACGATTGATCCATTATTGCCAGCCTGGGTCAGCCACGTTGATCCCCAAGATTTCGCCGATCTGCAATCGCGTCTTCCCGAACGACAATGGTTTTTGCGTCTCGGAACTTCGCTCTGGCACGGAGACAAAACAGCTCTCGCATTGAGTTCCGATGTCATTGAAACTGTTGCAGTCGTTGCGGGACAAGAAGTTGGCTATCACGGCGCAGAGATTTCACAGAACGGTACCTTGGTCATGGTCGGATGTGGATCGGCCCACGGGGTTGCTCCACTTGCTGATGGTCTGAGTCCATTCCATTTTTCGCGCCAGAGAATTCAACTCGTTGAACTACCGCATATGCATACATCAATGTGCTTTATTCCTGGTGGTCAACCAACACCAGTTGTTGGAGACCAGATTGATGTTCAACGACCAATCATCACCACTTCGGTTGATCACATTCATTGGATCTAGTTATCTGTGCATGATTTCAATCATCCCGCCGCTGCTACAACGAGCCTCGGAGCATCACGACTGATTGGTTTAGATGTCACTCGAGCTATCGCCCTGATCGGTGTGGTCGTGATGAACTATCACGGCAATCTAAATGATCAAGGCAACGGGACCGATTTATGGCATCGCTTATTTAATGTGTACTCCGGTGTTTTGAGTACTCGATTTGCTGCAACATTTGTGCTTGTTGCCGGAATCGGTACTGCTCTGTTATCACGGCGAGCCTTCGAAGAGAAACACGAAGTCAGCAAACTACGCATTCGGCTTATTCGCCGCGGAGCCTTGCTCTTGCTCGGTGGATATTTTCTCAATCATGCATGGCCTGGAACCATCTTGTTCTATTACGGCGCCTATTTCATTCTGAGTGCACTGTTCATCATGTGGAAATCGCGTTCAATCATTCTTGTTGCGATCACCACGGCAATAACTGCAACAGTTGTATCAACTTGGGAAGCCAATCAAGCACATCTCGGTCAATCCACAAGTTGGATGCATCCACGAAATATTCACAGCGTCAAAGATCTCTTCTTGCGAATTTTTATTGACTACACCCACCCAGTTTTCCCTTGGCTCGCGTTCTTTTGCCTTGGAATCGTGATTGGTCGCAATCTTGAAGCAGTCACGAAAAAGTGGCGTCAGATTTCAGTCATGAGTTGTGCAATAATTTCCATGTGTTATGTCATCACTTCAATTTTGGATCATCAAGATTCACGGTCCAACGCAGTGATCCATGTCTTCACATCAATGCAACCATTCACGAGAGGCTTGTTCTATTCCTTGACAAGTGCGGCTATCGCACTTCTTGCATTCCTCGTCATCAACCAATTCGCCAAGAACTACCAAGATGCTCGTCTCATCGTTCACTTACAGCGCAGCGGTCAAGTAACGCTGAGTCTTTACCTATTACACGTGCTCATCTACTACGTGTTTGTTGAGTGGTCTTCCATGATTACTGCCACCGGACTCGAAACCGCATTGATCTTTGCCGGCGTATTTTGGTTATTTGCCATCACCATTGCTTCATGGTGGCAACACCATTTTGGGCAAGGGCCCGCCGAGCGTCTCTACCGCGCGATCGGTGGCTAACTTTCTGCAGGCGTTTGTCTGTTCAGTCCGCGCCATCCAACAGCAGCCGCGCCAATGATCGGGCTGCGATCACCCAATCGAGCGGGCACTATACGTGCGCCTTGCGAAAAACTTAAGCGGCAATGCTGATCCATCACTTCTTGTGCCGCCGCAAAGAACGTTGGTCCAAAGCCAAGGGCCACTGATCCACCAACAACTGCAAGATTCAAATCAAAGAAATTGCACATGCTGGCAACTGCCAGGCCCACCATACGGCCAGTGCGTTGCATGATTTCATATGACGGTTCGGTTGCTGGTCGACCAGTAATCATTTCAATCGCGGTACCCGATGCTTCGGCCTCTAAACATCCGCGCGCGCCACACACACAACGATTGCCATCAGGGTTCACAATCACATGACCGATATGTCCCGCATTACCCGATGCCCCGTCAAGCATCCGGCCATCAATCACAATGCCGCCACCGACACCGGTGCTCACGACCATGCCGATGAAATTTGATTCGCCCGTAGCCGCACCAAGCCATCCCTCGGCAAGAGCAAACGCTTTCGCATCAAGGTCGCCAAAAACTGGAACGTCAACCAAGTCTTGAACTGCCTCCCGCAAAGGGAACCGTCGCCACGCCGGAATATTGAGAGGCGAAACTGTTGCACAATCGGTTTCAATTGGTCCAGCCGACCCAATACCTACAACGACAACTTTGCCACCATGACGTTCTTCAGCGCGCAACAACTGACGCTTCACCAGCACTGCCACTATTTCAAAAAGGTCATTGGCGTTCTTATCTTTATCGGTGCGGGCAATTTCGCGATCAAGTAAGTCACCACGGCGATTCACCAAGCCAACCGCCACTTTTGAGCCACCGATATCAATGGCAAGCGCTAACGGAGTGAGTTCTGACTCCCGTACGGCTTGCCCTTCAATCTCAAGATTCATAATGAACAGACTATTGACCGCACCCCTGAACTACTCGGGCAAGAACTTCTCAAGAGTCGTGGAAATGCTCACACTGCTGTTGTCAATTCGTTAAGGTCTCAGGTACTAACCGACAAAGGAGCACATCATGAAAAGAATTCTCGCTGGCATCTTTGCAGCTTCACTCGTCGTAGTGAGCTGTGGTGGCGACGATGGAGGCATTGATTCAAACGATCGCGATGCCTTAATCGAAATGTTCACTGCGGATGGCGACATGTCACAAGAAGTTGCTGAGTGCATGGCCGATGTCACCATCGACACCATGAGTGACGAAGATATGAAGTCCATCATGGCCGGTGGCGACCCCAGCGCCGAGAGTGAAGCCGCTTTCACGGAGGCCATCATGCCGTGTATTGAACTTGAAATGGG